>CAYLSF010000124.1:0-11074 GCA_964385675.1 uncultured Saprospiraceae bacterium | reverse complement strand
CATTTAAAAAATCAGTATCCATCCGTCGTATCCGTAATCCCTCTTATCGTATCAACATAATATCCCCAGTAACCTTTTCAACAGAGCCATCTATAAACTCAATTTCTGCTACCCAAACATATATACCTGACTGCATATCTTGCTCCTTGAACGTACCATCCCAGCCGGTTGTATCATCATTTGGAGCAGTCATTGTACTTTCAAATACCAATTCGCCCCATCGGTCAAATACCCGTAAATAACGAACGCTAACAACGGTTTCATCTCCTTGAATATAGAATTTATCATTCGCTCCATCATCATTAGGCGTAAATCCATTAGCGGCAAAGAAACCAAAGTCCTTTTTGACATGCACCCAGCGGGCATCCGTTGCAGAACAGCCATTGTTATCTATCACTTCTAATTCATAGAAGGTACTTTGAAGTGGTGTCGCTATTGTAGTTAAACAACTATCACACTCCAAAGAATCGAATGGTGTCCAGAAATATTCAAACGGTGCAACACCATTATGAATCCCGTACAACTCCACACTTACCCCAAATTCTATGGTGGTATCAGGACCAATATTTAAAGTCAATAGCTCAGGTTCAGTAGCGGTAAAGTTCGTATCCACCCTACAACCTCGGTCATCTACGATTGCCAAATTATAATCCCCTGCTGACAGTCCAGCCCATTCGGCAGTTGAGCCAAAAGCTGCATTATTCAAACTAGAGCGATAAGGTTGTCGCCCTAGAGAAGCTATAAAGGTCAAGCTACCATCATTTAAACCATTACATGTTGGCGTTTCTAAAGTAATGTCTAATTCAGGTCTTCCATTTAGATGAACGCTATCCGTGATTTGACAGCTATTCGCATCTGTCACTAAAACTTCATAAAAGTCTCCACAAAGATTATTGAGGTCTTCGGTTGTGCTTCCTGTATTCCAACTATAGGAATTTGGTGTCGTTCCACCAGTCACTATCAAATCAATGCTACCGTCACACGTACCGTCACATGCTGCACTTGTCGTATCTAGTACGGCTTGCAGTCTTTCAGGTTGTGTGAGTGTAACTTGATTTTGCGTTTGACAACCATTGATATCCGTAATGATAACAGTATAAGTACCCACGCTTAGATTATCAGGTGTTGTACTAGTGCTACCGTTATTCCAAGTATAAGTGTAAGGCATAGTCCCCCCCGTAGCCGTAACTTGTGCTTGTCCATCACTCGCCCCAAAACAAGAAATATCTTGTCCGTTATAATCGGAAATGACGGCTGTCATACTTTCTAAAAGCGGTGGTTCGGTTACAACAATCTGATCTTCAACGGTACAGCCATTAATATCTGTTACCGTAACGGTATAAGTACCGGCTATAAGATTACTAGCAATAGCGGTAGTTTGTCCATCATTCCATATATAAGTGTAAGGTGCGGTGCCGCCCGTTGGTGTGACTTCTACTTGACCATCATTTGCCCCAAAACAAGAAATATCTTGTCCATTAAAATCGGAAATAACAGCGGTGGTACTCGCTAAAATTGGCGGTTCGGTCAAGGTAATACTATCTATAATTTGACAGCCATTCGCATCCGTAGCCGTTACAAAATATTGCCCCGCACTCAAATTACTAACCGTATCCGTAAATCCTACTCCCCCACTCCACATATAAGTATAAGGAGCAGTTCCACCCACAATAGCGACACTTGCCGCTCCATCACTTTCACCATTACAGGAAATATTTTGACCATTGTAATCAGAAATAACGGCTGTTGTACTTGTCAATATAGGCGGGTCAGTTATAGTAATATTATTAATAGATTGACAGCCATTCGCATCTGTTACGGTTACAAAGTATGTTCCTGCCGATAGATTAGAGGCAATGTTTAAGGTTTGTCCATTATCCCACAAGTAGGTATAAGGTGTAGTCCCTCCTACTGCGGTGACTTGAACTTGTCCATCACTTGCTCCATTACAAGAAATCGCTTGACCGCTATAATTGGATAAAACTGTAGTCGTACTGCTTAATACAGGTGGTTCTGTAATGGTTATACTATCTATAATTTGACAGCCATTTGCATCCGTAACCGTTACAAAATATTGTCCTGCGGTTAGATTGTTAGCCGTATCTATCATATCGCTATTGCTCCATAGATAACTGTATGGTGCTGTTCCACCTGTAACAATGACGTTTGCCTGTCCGTCATTCTCTCCGTTACAAGAAATATCTTGTCCATTATAATCAGAAGTAACTGCGGTTGTGCTACTCAATGGTTGCGGTTCCGTTAAGGTAATGGTATTCGTAATTTCACAGCCGTTGGCATCTGTAACCGTTACAAAATGTTGTCCTGCGGTTAAGTTAATCGCAATATCTGTGGTTTCACCATTACTCCATAAGTAATTATAATTTGTTGTTCCTCCTGTTACCGTCACTTGTGCTTGTCCATCATTTCCACCAAAACAGGAAATATCCACTCCATTATAATCAGAAATTACGGCAATCGTACTACCTAACGGTTGTGGTTCGGTCAACGTAATATTATCGGTGATTTGACAGCCGTTAGCATCCGTTATGGTTACAAAATATTGTCCAACGGTTAGATTGTTTGCCGTATCGGTCATATCGGAATTACTCCAATTATAATTGTAGGGTGCAGTCCCCCCCGTAATGGCAACGGCAGCTTGTCCGTCATTTTCTCCATTACAGGAAATATCCTGCCCGTTGTAATCCGAAGTTACAGCAGTTGTGCTACCTAAAGGCATAGGTTCGGTTACAGTAATACTATCTATGATTTGACAGCCGTTGGCGTCTGTGATTGTTACAAAATATTCACCTGCTATTAAGTTATTAGCGGTATCAGTCATGTCGCCATTACTCCAATTATAACTATAGGGTTGTACTCCTCCCATAATGGCAACAGCAGCTTGTCCATCATTTTCACCATTACACGAAATATCAGAACCATTATAATTAGAAATTACCGCTGTTATGCTACTTAAAATCGGTGGCTCTGTCAAGGTAATACTATCCACAATCGTACAGCCATTGGCATCTGTCACCGTTACAAAATATTGCCCTGCCGTTAGACTATTCGCTGTATCCATCATATCGCTATTGCTCCAAGCATAACTATACGGTTGGACTCCTCCCGTAATCGTTACTACAGCTTGTCCATCATCAGCTCCATTACAGGATACATTTTCACCATTATAATCCGAAGTAATAGCCGTTGTGCTACCTAGAGGTTGTGGTTCCGTTAGCGTAATACTATCTACAATAGTACAACCGTTGGCATCTGTGATGGTAACAAATTGTTCTCCTGCTGCTAAATTTACGGCTACGTCTATTGTTTCTCCATTTGTCCAAAGGTAAGTGTAAGCCGTAGTACCTCCCGTTACCGTGACTTGTGCCTGTCCATCGCTTTCTCCAAAACAAGAAATATCTTGTCCACTATAGTCAGAAATTACAGCCGTTGTGCTACCTAACGGTTGCGGTTCGGTCAAGGTAATACTATCCACTATCATACAACCATTGGCATCTGTTACACTTACAAAATATTGTCCTGCACTCAATGTATCCGCCATTGTGGTGGTATCGCCATTACTCCATTGATAGGAATAAGGCATCGTACCGCCCATAATCGTTATGGTTGCTTGTCCATCATCTTCTCCATTACAAGAAATATCTTGTCCATTAAAATCAGAAATAACATTAGTCGAACTTGTTAAAACTTGTGGTGCAGTCAAGGTAACGCTATCTACAATTTGACAATTATCGCTATCTGTAATCGTTACAAAATGCTGTCCTGCTCCTAAGTTATTCGCTGTATTTGTGGTTTCTCCATTACTCCATAAATAAGAATAAGGTGGAACGCCGTACATTACATTCACCGTCGCTTGACCATCCGTTGCCCCAAAACAAGATACATCTTGACCATTATAATCGGACAAAATCGTCGGTTCGCTTTCTATAATTTCAATAAATTGCGTTTTGAGCATCGTATCTATACAATAACCGCTATGCACGACCATCATCACATCATACTGTCCTGTATTAGTAAAGGTATGGGTGAAATTATTGGTATTATTAAAGGTCGTTTGAACGCCTTCTACCCACCATTCCACGGAATCTATACCTGCACTTGAATTAATAATTGGCGTAAATGTCACCATCTCGGGCTGACACAAGAAAGTATCAGAAGCCGCAAAATTTACTTGAAGGGTGTCGATATAAACCGTTGTATCTGTTAATACCAATGCACAACCCGTTGTATCCGAAATGGTTAAAACAGGTTGGTATAAAGCATGGTTTAGATACGTTACCGTTAAGGTGTCTGTTCCTGTGTTATTGATATTGGTAATAATATTTCCATTTCCAAAGACGTCCCAATCGTATTGAACGGTTTTGTTAACATTGGCTATAAACGTAATATCCACAGGAGCACAGCCTACAAGGGGAGCGATACTAAAACTTCCCGTTGGGCCATCGACTTCAATATATTGCGGACGCACAAGCGTATCAAAACAACCTGAAACACTCGTCACAATCAAGGTTACATCATAGAAGCCTGTAACGGTGTATGTATGACTTGGATTTTGAAGCGTAGAGGTGTCACCATCGCCAAAGTCCCAAAACCATGCAACTGCATTTTCAGAAGAATCTATAAATTGAAATGTAGCGGGTGGGCAATTCGCATAGGTTGTATCTGCCCCAAAATTCGCTTTTGGATTGGCAATTACAATGGTTTCAAATGCCGTAATGCTACAATTATTTTCATCTGTAATGGTTAAACTCACGGTATATGTTCCTTCTTGAGGATAAGACATTGTTGGTGCAAAATCAGTGTTATTTGTACCATTACCAAAATCCCAAAGAGCTGTAATATTTACCCCTGATGAATTATTGGTAAAAGAAATAGACTGATCCGTACAGGCTTCTAATAAAGATGCAGAAAAATCAATCGTTGGAAATGTCACCGTCACTTGATCGACTACATTGGTACTACTACATCCAAAAGCGTTGGTTGTTGTGAGTTGTACGGTATAAGTTCCATTTGCCATATACGTGTGCGTTGGGTTTTGGAGCGTAGAAGTATTTCCATCTCCAAATTCCCAAAACCAACTTGTTGCCCCTAATGGATAAGAATTTGAATTATCTGTAAAATTGACAACTAATGGTAAACAACCGATATTCGGCGTTGCAACCCCATCGGCTGTAATATCTGCCGCAACAATGGATTTTGTCAATGAATCTTGACAACCATTTCTATCGGTTACAATGAGGGTAACGTCATACGTTCCTGCCTCTGTAAATGTAATATTTGGTCTAGCCGCAGTCGGGTCAGAAATCGTAACACCTGTGCCTGACACTTCCCAGAAATATCCCTGTTGTGCATCAATAGACGCATTTGTTGGTGTAATGGTAAAGGGTACACAAGTCGTATCCGATGGAATGGTGAAAACAGGTTCTGGATCGGTTACGATCAAGGTGGGGCCATCAATTCTTCTTGGACAACCCGCACTATCTTGTATTTCTATCACAGGATTGTACGTCCCTCGATTCATATAGGTATAAGCAAAACAATACGGATGAATCGGATCGGTAAAAAAGATGGTGGTATTATTATCATCGCTTTCGTAAAATACAAACTTCGTATTGACTAAGGAATCCGAGCAAATAATAACCGCCATATCTCTACAACTATCTAGCGGTGCATACGAAAATTCGCCATACGGCCCTCTTACGTCAATAAAGTTAGGTTGTACAATCGTATCTCTACAACCCGATGAGCTTGTTGCAATTAAGGTAACGGTATATAATCCTGGGTCTCTATAAATATGAATTGGATTTTCTTCTAGCGAAGATGCCCCATCTCCAAAAAACCATTGCCAACTTACCGTATTGATAGAATTATCAAAAAACTTAATCGTATCGGGTGGACAATTAATCACCAATTTATTGGCCGTAAATCCTGCCACAGGGTTAGCAACCGTGATACTATCACAAAATTGATCTGTACATCCATTTCCATCTATTGTAGTTAAACAAACCTCATACGCCCCTTCATTCGCATAAAAATGATTGGCATTATTGGTTGTCGCACTATCGCCATCCCCAAAATCCCAAACATAATAAAGTTGATAACCTGACGAGTTATTATTAAAAAAGATATTTTGCTCGGTACAAACAAAGGTACGGCTAGGATTAAATTGTGCCGTTGGTAAAGTTGGTCGTACCGTTTGTGTATAGGTGTCAGTACAGCCTTTGGCGGTTGTTACCGTTAAACTCACCGTATAAACACTATTATTACTAGCAGTCTGATAGGTGTAAGATGGATTTAATGCGGAAGACGTATCGGTGTTGGTGGTCGGGTCTCCAAAATTCCATTGATACCCAACAATGCTATCTTTATAGGTCGTAGATAAATTCGTAAAATTAACCGTCAAAGGTACACAACCTGTGGTGGTGTCCATTGAAAATAAAGCCTCTGCATTAGAAACTATAATAGAATCTGTCCAAAGCGTATCTGTAGAACAACCCGATATCGCATCTGTTATGGTTAATCGAATACCAGAATAGGTGCCGAAATTATTATATCGAATGGTTTGTATAGCAGTATTTGCACCTGATAGGGTAAAAGAACCAGGAGCATCCCAAGTATAGGTACTCGCAAATCTCGAAGCTGAACCATCCAATGTAACAGTCAACGGTTCACATCCCGTTAACGGGGAAACCGTAAGTGAAGCAGCGGGATTGGTTACCACAATAGAGTCTAATTCAAATAATCGCTCACAACCAAATAAATCCACCACAATTAGCTGAGGATAATACACTCCTTCCACAAGATAATCCACCATGATGGTATCTGTATCTGCTCCTGTAACATTCGTGATGGTATCCCCTTTTCCTGTAACCCAAATATAAGTATTAATCGATTCTCCTGCAGCAGAGAACATAATATTCGGATCATCAACACAAGTTGCTGTTTTAGAAATATCTACTAATGCCGTATCCAAAATAGGACCTTCAATACTAATTTGACTGGCTAAAGTATCTGCACTCACCGTACAATTTCTGCGTTGTGCTGTAAGAATTACATTATAATTACCAGGAAAAATATATTTAACAGGATCGGGTTGTTCTAAATTACTGGTAATGCCATTTCCAAAATCCCAAGCCCAGGTTACTTGATTGGTAATATTGGTAGAAGTATTGGTAAAAGACACCAATAAGGTATCACAAACCGTCTGTGAGGTATCTGATATAAAACTCACTATAGTGTTCGTCACATCAACCGTTTGTGTAAAAGTATCAAAGCAATCTGTGGAATCAGTATGGTTTTGATCTCTTACCGTCAATGTTACTACATAACTACCTGTATTAGCATAAGTATAACTTGTGTCAGCGTTATAAGAAGAAAAAGTAGTACCATCCCCAAAATCCCAGTCATACGTTAAGCGTCCATTTCCTGTTGAGGTATTATTAAAAATAATAGGTTCACCTGGACAAGGATCATTTATATTCGCAATAAAACTAGCATTTGGTTGAGTAGGTTGTATAAAGGTGGTTAATGTATCTCTTTCTGTAATTCCTCCTGCTGTTGTTACTTCTAAGATGACCGCATACACACTACCATTTGGTGAAGGACTCGTATAAGTATGTGAAGGATTCTGCATATTGCTTGTATTTCCATCTCCAAAATACCAAGTCCATGCTACAATATTATCTTCCTGTGCGACAGACGAGTCTGTAAAACTAACTGTTAATGGAACACAACCTGTATAATAATCCACATTAGTGGAATCAATGGGTTGATTATTAATTGAGGTGATGACTGTTGTATCACCATTAATAACCACTACATTTCCACCTATGAAGCCACCTGTTCCGGTGAAGCCAATTCCTCCTGTATTAAATATGCCATTTCCAGTATCATTGATTCCTCCATTTGGTATTAAGTCCGAAATACAAAGTGTTTGAGAACTCGTATCACTACAGCCATTATCACTAAACGCTATCAACATAATCGTATAAACACCTCCTGTATCGAAGGTCATACTAGATGGGGGATTTAGAGATGTGCTAATAATCATACTATCCGCATTAAACACTATCCATTCTTGAACAGCACTATTTTGAGAACTATCTACAAATTGTAAATCAAATGTAGGTAGGTAAAAACAACCATTCGCCAAAGGCGGTAAAGCATTTGAAAAGGAAAAGTTAGCAATGGGCGGACGTAGATTCACTTGATTTGACACCGTATCCGTACAAACGCCATCAGATGCGATTAAGGTAATATTATATTCACCAGAATCTGAAAACGTAAAGGTTGGGTTTTCATCTGTAGAAAAGCCCAAACTATCCCCAAAAATCCATTGCCAAGTCACACCACCTGTAGAAGTATTCGTTAATTCTACAGTCAATGGATTTTCACAAAAGGTAGAGTCTAAAAATCCCGCCACAGGAGGTATAATTTCTATATAATTGGTTTTTGTCACCGTGCTTCTACAGCCGTCAATTTCTGCACTAAAAGATATGGTATAGTCTCCTGTTGTAATATAGGGATGGTCAGGATTGAGTGTATTACTTGTATTATTATCTCCAAAATCCCATGATGGATTAGTAATATTACTAGGCGTGGCAGAAGCCATAAATTGTATTGGATTATCCACACAACTTGTTGTATCACTTGCCACAAAATCCAATACAGGATAAGTTCCAATGGTAATTAAATTGGATTGAATAATGGTGTCTGTACAGCCACTAGTATTTATCACAATTAATTGGATACTAAATGTTCCTGTAGTATCAAATATTATGGAAGGATTTGCATCTGTAGAAGTGTATGTTTTTCCAGTAATTGAATCCGTCATTGTCCATTCCCAACTTACAATAGAGGCAACATTAGACGTATCAGTAAAATTAATAGTAGCAGGTACACATCCTTGTGTCGTATCTACTGTAAATCCAGCCGTTATATCTTCTATCAAAATTACCTGCTGAATAGAATCTGCACAACCATTAATTTCTCCCCGAAGCTGAACTGTGTATTGACCTGGATTTGTATAGATATATGATGGTGACAATTGTTGTGAAATGTTTCCTGTGCCGCTATTCGCATTAAAATTCCACTCAAAATTAGCGGTATTCGGTGTGGATAAATTGGTAAATTCTAAGGATTGATTCACACAAGCAGCCGTATCACTTACTGAAAAAGCTACATTCGGTACAGTTCCAATCGTAATATAATTGGTCAATTGTATGGAATCTTGACAACCATTTTGATTAATTATTTTAAGCGATACATCATAGTTTCCAGCAATCGTAAACGCAATCGTTGGATTCGTATCCGTTGACATATCTGTTACACCTGTAGTGGTATTTATAAATGTCCATTCCCAATTGGTAATTGGTACAGGAGAATTAGAGGTATCTGTAAAATTAATAACCGTTGGTGTACATCCTGTCAGACTATCTGCGGTAAAACCTGCCACAATCTCTTCTATCCTTACCGTATCTTTAGTAAAGGTAGTAGAACAGCCATTTGCATCTGTTGCCGTGAGGGTTATTGGAAACGTTCCTCGTATATTATAAATATGCGTAGGGTCTAAGTCTGTAGAAGTATTGCCATCCCCAAAATCCCATATAACGGACGTAATATTATTCGGATAAATTCCATCAAATTCTACAGAAAAAGGAACGGAACAACTATAATTATTACCAACGATATTATAATCTATAACAGGATCATCATGAATTAAAATACAGGAAGGATAGGTATAAGTCCTAACACAACTATCTATCGTTACTGTTAAGGTTACAGTAAAACAACCTACACTATCATAAGCGTGCATTGGATTTTGCAATATAGAGGTATCACCATCCCCAAAATCCCAAAACCACGCTACCGCATTACCTTGACTTTCATCAGTAAACTGTATAGTTTCACCTTTACACCCCGATACGGGCATTACACTAAAAGAAGCCGTATCATTTGCTGGTACAACTACATTCACCAAAATACTATCTTGGCAGTTACTTACGGTATCTTTAATCCGTAATTTTACGGGAAATGTTCCAAAACTGGTAAAGGTATGCGTTGGATTCATCGCGATCACAGTATCCGAATTATCACCAAAATCCCAGATATAAATTTCATCTCCTGTACAAACGGTTGATGTATTGGTAAAAGAAACATCCGTTGTACTATCACAATCTATGGATACTTGATGCGTAAAACTAGCCGTAGGTGGTGGATATGCTACAAAAACACCTGTCTTTAATTCGCTATCACTACAACCCTGCGAATTGGTAATTTCTAACGTCACATTATAACTCCCCGCATTTTGTACCATATAGGTTTGAGGTTGTGCATCTCCTGCCGTAATGACATGATTAATTGGTGCATCGCAAAAAATATCATTACTCGTAATTGTCCATTTCCAAGTCCAAACTCCCGTTATGGTTTGATTTTGATTTGCGGTATCTCTCAGCTCTATCATAAATGGTGTACAACTATCTAATCGAACCACCTCGAACCCAATGTCAGGTGCTTCCGTAATAGTTAGTGTAACACAGTGTGTATCAGAATTTCCCATGTTATCTGTCACGGTCAAGCAAGCATTATACATTCCTGCTTGATCGTACTTGTGAGCCAGATTAGGAAGGCAGGAGGCTAGCGTTGTACCATCTCCAAAATCCCAATTACAAGCTGTAATATTATTTCCAGCATTATAAATAAATCCAATATTTACATTCTCACAGACCGTCGTATTGGTAACTGTAAAAGTGGCGTTAACTTGTGCCTGAATGATGAATGGAAGTAAAGTAAGTACAATAATAATGTAGTGTTGTATAGTTGTTTTCATGCAATAACAATAGGTTTGAACGTATTTAAGCAATAAGCCTTAGATTTTTGTTTACTAACAAAAAGGTGAAATTGTTCGATTTATTATTTGATTTTCAATTTTATCAAGCAAAATAAGTAAAATTCTAAAAGAGCTGTGCAGAATGAAGTTAGTTTATTTTAACACCTTTACAAAAGAATAACTTTTTTGCGAATTAATCAACACCAATTTAATTACAAATTATTTAAT
>CAYLSF010000123.1:0-11092 GCA_964385675.1 uncultured Saprospiraceae bacterium | reverse complement strand
ATAATATTACCTAATTTTGTAGGCATCAATACTTAATTTAATTCAAATGAATGCTCTATAGAATAGAGATAAAAGGCTGACTTATTTAAAATAATAGACATACTTGTCCCTGTTCTCTTATCTCTGCTCTCTATTCTGAATAATTACAATGGATAACTATACATCACCTAAAGGCACAAAGGGTATTCCTTTTATTGGCAATCTAATCAATTTTGCCTCTTCTAATCGACTAGTATGGCTTCAATCCTTGAATGACAGATTTGGTGCAATTTCAAAATTTAGATTACTGAAGCGAGATTTTTATTTAGTTAACCATCCCGAACAGGTAAAGGAAATATTGACGTCTAAAATGTCAATCTATTCTAAGCGAACCGCAAGTTTCAAAATCCTTAAAACCGTTTTAGGCGAAAGTATCTTTACCGCTACAACGGAGGTTTGGAAACGCAAACGACGATTGGCACAACCCTATTTTCATAAAAAAATCATTTCTAATCTTGGTAATATTATGACGGATGCCATTGAGGAAATGTTAGAACAATGGGAGCAAAAGTACGATACTGATGAGACTGTTGATGTAACGGATGCGATGATGCGACTGACTTTAGATGTGGTCGTAAAAACGCTATTTAGTACCGCCTTATCAAAAGCAGAAATACAACGAGTAGCAGACGTTTTTACACCAATTCTTAAGGAAACAAATAATAGGATGTTCTATCCTGTCAAGTTCCTTTCTCAACTCCCAACTAAAAGAAATAAAGCCTATCAAGAAAATGTCAATACCCTAAATGAGATTATTTTAGGTATCATTGGAAAAAGAAGAACGTCCAAAGAAAAACACATGGATTTGCTCCAAATGCTCATGGATGCGAGAGATGAGGAAACGGGAGATGGATTAAGTAATAAAGAATTAAGAGATGAAGTCATGACCATTTTCATTGCAGGGCATGAAACTACAGCGAATGCCATGTCATGGCTTTGGTGTGTCTTAAATGAAAGACAAGATATTCGTGAGCGTATAAATGATGAGGTTAAAACTGTATTAGGAAAGAGAAAACCTACGGCTGCAGATTTTCCTAATTTACCGTATGCCTTAAATGTTTTTAAAGAAATTCTTAGAGTTTATCCTCCTGTACCAGCATTTACCAGAAGGCTGGAAGAAGATGATAAACTGGGGGATTATCAATTGAAAGGAGGAAATGACGTTATTGTAAGTTCTTATTTACTACATCGACTGCCTGAGTTTTGGGAAAATCCTGAAGTGTTTAATCCCGATAGATTTATAAAAGAAAAAGAACGTCAAAGGCACAATTTTGCTTATTTACCGTTTGGAGGAGGCCCTAGAATTTGTATGGGCAATAACTTTGCTATGATGGAGGCGGTCTTTATCATCGTTATGACTGCTCAACGATTTAAACTTAACCTTTTACCTAATCTCAAGCCTAGACCATCTTATAAACTAACCTATCGACCACATAAGGTGTTGGTGAAGTTGGAAAGGGTATAAATATTTTCCTCTGATTATAACCGTGATTCTTGATTTAATTTTTTCTAAACCAAGGTTTTATGGCGATAGAGTCTAGGAATGAGTATTGTAAGCTTTTGAAAGGGTTTTGGTTTGATTAATCGTCGACAAACCGTTTTTTTGCTATTACTTATTACAAAGTAGGATTAATAGTAAGGGCTTTCATCTGTTTAAAATTTCAGCAGATGAAAACCCTTTATCAAAAAGGTAGCTACCTTTCCAAATAAATTTTCTCCACCAACAGTCCACTACCCTACTGCTTAAAAAAGAAATTTCCTCTCAAAGAAGTAGATTCCCATGGCACTTGTTTACCATTTGATTTTTCAATTACCGTAGTTCTTACTTTTTTAAATAATTGCTCAATCGTCAAGTTTGGTGAATTGATGTATTTCAATAAGGCAGAGGTATATAAACCATTACTACCGTCTCCATCAGAAGCAACGTTACCAGGAGAGGTTGCATAGGCAATCAACGAGCCGATAGGGGCATTCATAAAGGCTAGCCCTTTCCCTTTTGTATTTCGACTCCATGACCGCTCAAAAGGATTATCTCTACACGCATCTAGGATAACAATATTGGTACGAGTACCTGCACTTTCCATTTTAGCTAAAATCCGTCCTGCTCGTACACAATCATATTCTACATCTTTAGCACTATTGAGTTTCGCATCTGTTGGAATTAAGTAATTCGCACCATCTACTTGTACCCCGTGTCCAGCATAGAAAAATAAGCCTACATCGTGTCCTTTTAGTTTATCTCCAAATTCATCCATTGCTCGCTTGACCTGACTTTGGGTACAGTTTTCATATTTGATGACCGTGAAGCCCAAATTACGTAATGTGCGTTCCATTGAGCGAGCATCATTGGTTGGATTCGCTAAATTTCCACCATGCGTATAGTTAGCGTTTCCAATGATTAATGCCAAGCGTTTTTGCTTTTTAGTCGTATTATTGGTGATATTATCATTACGCATGACATCCGCTTCATATTCGATGTAGCGGGTACTCGTGGACGTTCCTCCTGAATTAGTGACTTCAAGTTTTAGAGCATACTTTCCACCTTCTTTAAACTCGACAGGCGTTTTCCATGTAAAATCACAAGAAGTAGAGGATGGAACAATGTTAAAATCCCGATTGCTTTGACGTTTACCATCTATGTAAAGTGCAATTTCAGAAGGACGTTCTTTAGAAGCAATACATACATTTAACATGTGGTATGGACTCTTTGTGCGAAGTGTATAAGAAGAAGGCGTTTTCCATGTAATCGTAGGACGAGCCATTTTTGGTGTGATAGATTCATCTAAATACGCTACCTTCAAATAATCTACTTTGATTTTTTGATGTCTATAAATAAAAAAACCAATGTAAGAACCAAAGAATTTTGCATAAGGCTCACTAGTTAAGTAAGTATCATTCACATAGAAGTGCATGGTATTTCCTATTTTCTTTAGCGTAATTTTATTGGAAGTATAAGTATTTTTTTTCACTGCCTTACTCGTTGTCCAAGCATTGATGGCTTCCCAATCCCCATCTTCTGATTTGGCAATTCGATAATACCCGTTAGAAGATAAAGCAAACTCATATTGATTGCTACCATTGAGGCGTCCCCAAACTAAACCATAGCCATAGCCTTCTGAGCCTGAAATACGCTGAATACTTGTCTCAATCATAAAATCTCTTGACTCATCGACATTGACTCTATTACTTGACCACCAACTACCATCTTCTCTTAAATGCTCAAATTCGTAATAGCCATTTCTTATGCTGTAAGAAACATCGCTTGTATTTTTTGTAGTCCAACCTTTGGTGTTGTCTCTAAAGCCATCGTAATAAATGGTAGAAGCCGTTGTATTTTTAATTGGATCTTTTTTGACTGTCGTATTACTTGAACCTTTTCCTTTGATAGTTAAATAATCAATTTCAATTTTTTGACTCATATAACCAATGAAACCTGTATAAGTACCAAATAAGGATTTATCGTTTATTTGATTCACATAGGTACCATTGATATAAAATTTATGACGACTGCCTTCTTTTTTTACTTTAAGTACATTATTGGTATAAAAACCTTGCTTAACAGTAGAAGAAGAAGTCCATGCTATAATATCTTCAAAATTACCATTTCGTACTTGTGACACTCTATAATACCCATTTCCAGCAATAGAAAATTCATAATAATTATCATTGTCCCTTCTGCCCCATATTAATCCTATTGCCCTATCTTTCACACCAGAAACACGAGTAATTTTTGTTTCTATTTCAAAATCTTTATACTTATCCATTTTTACTTTAATGGAGGTGTATTTACTCACATCTATGTCTAATGTGTATTTACCATAGCGGATATTATAATTACGACCATCTCCCTCTCCTGTCATCCATCCATTACTATTGTTATTAAACTGTTCATTGAGGATCATATTTCCTCCATTACCTCCCGAGCGATATTTCGCCCGTAAATAATCAGCTTTGATTTCTTGATCATTCCAAACAGAATAGCCGACATAATTACCATAAAAAGGACGATGTGTTATTTGATTCACATAGTTTCCATTGATGTAAAATTTCATATAACGCCCTTCCTTCACAATTTTTAGAACATTGGTACTTTGATTACCTTTTCTAACATAAGAACTAGACGTCCATTTTATCAAGTTTGTACTTTCTCCGTCTGCAAATTCTACGACTCGATACGATCCCGAAGCAGAGATATTAAATTCAAACATATTATCATTGTCCTTACGACCATACGCTAGACCAAAACCATAATTGGTTACGCCGCCTTTTTTGTAGATTTCTGTCTCTATTTCAAAATCTCTCTCTTCATCTACAGGCATACTGATGGTATTCACCCAACTCTTATTGGCATCAAAGTGAAATGCTCCATCATAGATTTCAAATGCTCTATTTGCATCACTAGAAAGTGACCATCCATTGCGATTATCAGAAAATGTTTCATTTAAAATATAGCCTTGCCCAATGGCAAACTGTGCTATCAAAAAAAGGCATAAAGTTATAAAGCGTTGTTTCATTTTTTTGTAATTGGTAATCGGTGATTGGTGATTGGTAATCGGTGAGTGCGTTTTTTCCTAGTCATCAATTACCAATCACTAGTCACCAAATACTAAATATGATTAATTTCTATAACAATTGGAATCACGGTTTTATCCGCACTTTTGGCATCAAATGAAATTTTAGATTTTTCAAATTTGATGTCTTTTCCGTTCATTAATTTATCTTTTAATACGGTTTTGATACGAGTATTGATAGACCCCGATAACCCTTGCATTTTATCTGCTAAGGCATTGATATCCAATTTTTCTTTAGAATACAAGATACATAAATAATCTTTTCCTTTGGTATCATCTAACTCAATGAAATAGTCCTCATTTGGAAAAGCGATACTGTTTGACTTATACCCCAAATAAGCACTATAGCCATTAAAAGGATACAACGGTGATACTTTTTTAGATACTGAGCCATAGCCTAATATATAGACATAAGCAGCTTCTTGATTCGATACAATGGCTCTAAATTGAGTACCTTGACCATACGACTGTGTGACCTTATAAGTACTTTTATCATTTTCTCTTTTGACAATATTAAAATCACGCGTTGCATTTGTACCCAAACGTACAGGCATTTGTCCACCATCGCCTAATTCTAATTTAATTGTACCCGCTAAAGCAATTGACTTTTTAGGTTTAGGTTTTACGGGATCGGGTTTAGGTTGTGGTTTTGGTGCTTCTACCAAATCATAAAACTCAAAAGTGTTACGGATTAAATCATTATAACGCACCCAAATATAACCATTGTTACCCCACTTTTCACCCCAGCTATTCGCTATTTCTACCGCACCGCCATACATATTATCATCATAGCCAATAATAGTCATGGCATGTCCACCTGTACGAACATCTTGCTTACCATTCCAAACACCTTTGGTGTACCAAAAAGACTGATAACTCATCATTCCGATAACCACAGGCTTTTTTTGTGAAATACTTTTTTTGATGAGTTCAACAATACCAACAGAATTAGAAGGCACTAAACGGCGATAGCCTTGAATTTTATGAGCAGATGCTCTGCTACGATCAGCACTTGTTACGGTCTTATCGCAGCTATATGGAAATTGTGCTAACTTAGGAGCACCTTCGTTAACTAAGAGTTTTAAAGCTTCACTAATGTAGCTACCTCTTTCGCACTTAGTCCCTAATTTAATTTGATTGTAAATGTAGGAAGGAGAAAAAGAATTAGACGTAATATCCGTTTTTGATGTTCTGTTATTCTTCATGGCATCTAACATGGTACGAGCCATATAGGTAGAAGACCACCCTACACAAGAACTCTGTCGCCCTTGATTTTTGATACTTGGGCAGTATTTTTTTAGAGAATACGCTGAGGGTACACTACCATATTCTCTTGTTAACTGAATCGGAACTTTAGGTACAGCTCCGTATAAGTCATCATCAAATTCGCAACCACGAGGAAATTCATCCTGTGCATTTATTGTAAGACTAAAGCAAAGTAGTAAGCACAGCTGTAGCGTAAAGACAATTAGTTTGTTCATTTTATTAAATATTATGGATTGATTAATGCAATCGGGAAAATCCCAAATCACAAATTCCAATTTCCAAAACGGAATTTGTGATTTGTCTCAAGTTGATATCAACTTGAGAAGAAACTTATAGAATGGATTTTGAAATGTGTAAATGTGCAGTTATTAATGGACTCTTTTCTTAAAAAGTAACTAAGTCTCTAGTTTTAGTCCTTTTATACTTGATTTGTGTAATATTGTTTTAACAATTCTTTATGAATTTGTATGTAACCTCAATACCAACGAAATATACTTTCAAAAAAATATAAATGCAAGGTATTTTTATTGAAATTTGAAATAGCGTACATAAACGCTTAGATCTGATAAAATAACGCTTTCAAAGTATTTTATTTCTGGCATATAAAAAATGGCGAGTAATAAATATCTATTACTCGCCATTTTTTATGTTTTAAACCTAGTTTTGGCGGGTAATAATGATCTATTACTCGCCAAAATTAATATTGTTCTCCTACAGAAAATATAATATCTAGTTGAAAAGACAATACACTAAGCAAACCGATAAAGATATGGAGCCTTATTAGCCGCACCTGTCATTTCTTTTTCAAGGCGAATGAGCATATTGGAACGTAAAATGCGTTTTTGGAAATTCCCCCTGTCTAGTGGCTGATCTAAGATTATTTCATATAATGTTCTAAGGGTTTTCATGGTGAATTTTTCGGGTAAAAGATGTTTGCAAAGGGGCGTGTAATAAATTTGATTTTGAAGATGCTGAATGGCTCTATGAATCATTTTATTATGATCAAATCCTAGCATGGGTAAATCATTTAGCGTGACCCATTCGCATCGTCTGTTCAAAAAATCCGATTGTTGACTATAATCAGAAGAATTGACCAATGCCAAATAGGCTACACTAATAAATCGCTGACTAAACCAATCTTTTATTTGTTGAGTCATAAATGTGAGCTTATCTAATTCGTTCAATAGGGCGTCTATATCTCGACGGTTTGTTTCGCTAAAAACCCCCAATTCTATTAAAAAAGGATAAGTTTGACCTGTTCTGGATTTGAGCACTCGCTGGGCTGCGGTTTCTAAGTTTTCGGATTGCCGCACAAAGCCGCCAGGAATGGTCTGAAACGTAAAATCTTTCCAATTATTGATTAATACTTGAAGTTCTGTTCCATTGTAGCCTAGAATTACGCAATCGACTGAGATGCTTGGTAGCAACACCTCAATTTCTTTTGTGATTTCTTGTACTATTTGGCTATCATTCATACCACAAAGCTACTAAAAAATATATTGTGTTAATTGTACACATTAATAAAAATGATTATTATTGTGTCCTTAATACACATTAATAATTTAAAGTTCTTTTCACAAGAAAATTTTAATGGATAAAAATTCTATTCTATCTTCAGTAAATCAGTAAAGGAAGCTGAAACAACTATCTAAGTAGCAGCTTGGAAATCGGTTAATTTATTTCTAAGCTGCTCTTCAAAACCAATATTATGAAAAAATGGCTATTGCGAATATTAGGAGTTCTTGCAATCATTATCATTGGAGGCTTTATTTATTTTCAGTTCTTTTTTGGCAATGAAAAACGTGTTTTGGTCTTTTCCAAAACCGAAGGATTCCGACATGAATCTATCGAAGCAGGACAAGCTGCAATTAAAAAATTAGGAGCAGCTAATGAATTTAAAGTGGATGTAACAGAAGATGCTAGTTATTTTACGGAAGAAACCCTTAAAAAATATAATGCTGTTATTTTCCTAAATACAACAGGAGATGTATTAGATGCTGACCAACAGATTGAATTTGAGCGATTTATTCAAGCAGGAGGTGGTTTTGTAGGAGTGCACTCTGCAGCAGATACGGAGTATGCTTGGGCATGGTATGGAAAGTTGGTTGGAGCCTATTTTAATGGACACCCAAATAGTCCAAATGTGCGAGAAGCAGAAATTGACTTGGTAGATGACGGACATAGTGCATCAGCATTTTTACCTAAACGCTGGAAACGAAATGACGAATGGTACAATTATAAGTCCATTAATCCTGCACTTAAAATTCTACTGAATTTAGATGAAAAGTCGTATGAAGGCGGAACAAATGGAGCAAAGCATCCTATAGCTTGGTATCATGATTACGACGGAGGTCGTGCATTTTATACGGGTATGGGACACACCGATGAATCATTTAGTGAAGACCTATTTTTAGAGCATTTGAAAGGTGGGATTAATTATGCGATTGGTTCAGGGCAACCCGTTAACTATAAATTAGCTTACTCTGAAAAAATGCCTGAAGAAAATCGTTTTTCTAAAATTGTACTAGACAGAAACCTCAATGAACCAATGGAATTAGAGGTGTTGGAAGATGGGCGTATCTTATTTGTAGAGCGTAGGGGAGCGGTGAAAATGTGGATACCTGAAGCAGAAGCAACGAAAAAGATAGCTCAATTAGACGTATTTTCTGATCTGGAAGATGGTTTATTAGGCGTAGCAGTTGACCCAAATTTCAAAGAAAATAATTGGATCTATTTATACTATTCACCAGTAAATGAGGTGAAGCAAGTCTTATCTCGCTTTGATTTAAAGGGAACAAAGTTAGATATGGATTCCGAAAAAATCCTATTGGAAGTCGTCACACAACGAGACGAATGTTGTCATTCGGGCGGCTCAATCGAGTTTGGTCCAGATGGAAATTTATTCTTATCTACAGGAGATAATACCAATCCTCATGCGTCTAATGGATTTGGACCAATTGATGAGCAAACAGGAAGAAGTCCGTGGGATGCTCAAAAGTCTTCTGCGAATACGATGGATTTAAGAGGAAAGATATTGAGAATAAAGCCTACTCCTGATGGAAAATATACAATTCCAGAAGGTAATTTATTTGCAGATGGAAAAGAAGGGCGACCAGAAATTTACGTCATGGGTTGTCGTAATCCATATCGTATTTCCATTGATTCTAAAACCAAATATTTGTATTGGGGAGATGTAGGACCTGATGCAAACGAAGATGAAGAAGGAAGAGGAGCAAGAGGACATGACGAAGTGAATCAAGCTCGTAAAGCAGGTAATTTTGGTTGGCCCTATTTTGTTGGAGATAATAAGCCATATAACGATTATGACTTTGCCGCTAAAAAATCATTAGCCGCCTTTAATCCAGAAAAGCCTATCAACAACTCACCGAATAACACAGGGGCAAAAGAATTGCCACCTGCTCAAAAAGCGTTTATTTGGTATCCTTATGCGAATTCTGAGGAATTTCCAATGTTAGGAAGTGGAGCTAGAAATGCGATGGCAGGGCCAGTTTATTATTCAGAAAATTATAAGAGTGATAAGAAATTTCCAGCATACTTTGATGGTAAATTAACGATATATGACTGGATGCGTCAATGGATTTTCTTAGTGACGATGAAAGAAAATGGGGACTTTGAAAAAATGACCCCTTTCTTGCCATCCATGGAGTTTAATAACATCATTGATATGCAATATGGTCCCGATGGTCAATTGTATATGTTAGAATATGGAACAGGATGGTTTACACAAAATCCTGATGCGAGACTCTTTAAAATAGAATATAATCCTGGCAATCGTCCTCCTGTTGCTAAAGCAGAATCTGATGTATTTGCAGGACAAACACCGTTAACGGTTCAATTTTCTGGGGTCAACTCTTCTGACGCAGATGGCGATGAGTTGAGCTTTGAGTGGGATTTTGGAAATGGAGAAACTTCTACCGAGTCTAACCCTAAAATTACTTATGACAAAAATGGAGATTATGAGGTCGTTTTAACGGTAAAAGATAAAGAAGGATTAAAATCAACCAACACGATTTCTATTACGGCAGGAAACGAACCGCCTACCTTAGCTTGGTCATTCAATAGTGGTAATAGTACATTCTATTGGGACAAACCGATTAATCTTGGCTACGCCATTAAGGTGAATGATAACGAAGATGGTACGGTAGGAAATGGAATTGCGAATGATGCCGTAGCCATTTCCGTGGACTATCTACCCGAAGGATTGGATATGACGACAATGGAACAAAATCACCTAACACGCTCCGAAGCAGCACAAGCATCAATAGGAAAAGCCCTAATGGCAGATTCTGATTGTGCGAGTTGCCATAAAGAAAATGAAAAATCTATTGGACCTTCCTATATTCAGGTAGCTGAAAAATATAAAAATCAACCTAATGCAATTACTTATTTAAGTAGTAAAATCCAAAACGGTGGCGGTGGTGTTTGGGGGGAAACGGCAATGGCAGCACACCCTAGCTTGACGGAGACACAGACGGAACAGATGGCGAAATACGTGATGTCTTTAGCTAAAACAGATACTAAATCTTTACCCGCCAAAGGCACACTAGCCCTTAGCGAACACCTTAATAAACCTCCTGTGGGCATGTATGTATTAAAAGCTTCTTACACTGATAAAGGTGGGCAGAATGCGGGTTCTTTTACCGCTAGTCAAACCGTTATTTTAAGAAGTGCTAACGTATTGGCAACGACTTTTAGTAAAACCAATGATGGAATGAAATTTAACGTGCCAGCAAAGGATAATCCTATTTCAGATGAAGATTCTGAGATTGTATTGGTAAAAGGTACAACGTTTTTAGCGTTTGAGGATATTGATTTGACAGGGATTAAAAATGTTAAAACTAATCTTGGGATGATTATGGCAATGACAAAAGGCGGAAAGCTAGAAATTAGAGTCGGAGGGGCAAATGGAGATTTAATCGGAGAAGTGGATTTAGAACAGCCTTCTATGGCAAATGGAATGTATGATTTCACCGCTCCTTTAAAACCTACAGAAGGCGTAAAAGATATCTATTTTTGCTTTAAAAATGAGGATCCATCTGCAATGGTCGGAGCGGCAATTAATTTTGAGTTTAGTAAGGATGGTGTGGTGCAATAAGTAAAAAGCTATAAATGATAAAAAGACACAACTTGAATTTTTGGGTTGTGTCTTTTTATTTTTACTCACTTATCTCTTGTAACTCTCTCAAAAAATAACG
>CAYLSF010000122.1:0-11208 GCA_964385675.1 uncultured Saprospiraceae bacterium | reverse complement strand
GTTTAGGGTTAATTACTAATACACTAGATTTAGAGGATTTATTTGAAGAATAAATTTTAAAAATGTTTCTTTTAGTAAAAAGGGAACGAAGATGATTTATAATTTTCTTCGTTCCCTTTTCACAGTTATATCTAAACTAGTACCTCTATTAATTCCTCAAAGAAGTAGAAACCCAGTCTTCATAAGCATCTTTCTCACTTTGAGACAATGTTGTATATAAACCTCTTAAATAAGCTGCTTCACTATGATATACTTCATAGTCTTTAGAATCTATTAATCCTCTTAATTCTAAGAGACCATCAGCAATATCTTTTAAACCCTGCGTTCTGAAATATTCTTCTGCTTCTTTAGAGTTTTCACGTTGAGTGTCCGTCATAGTCACTTTAGCGTGTTGTGTTTTCACCCCTTCCCCTCTACATGAACAGCTACAAGTTATATCAAAAGAACAAGATGCTTCTAAATCATCATCACAGATAGTATTACAAGAACAATATAGTCCTTGTCCAGTACAATCGTTATTTGGTGTGGTAGTTTGAACGAGACTAGAAGAAGTAAATACAAATACAGTTAATAACGTAAACAAGAATTTCATTAGGTGATAAGTTTAATACATTGAACGATTTTCAAAATATGATTACAGTGCGAAATATATAACCAAAATTACGCCATAAATTCTTGATTACAATTACTTTAACTAAAAAGTGTTAGTTTTTTTTGCAAAAAACTAACACTTTTTAAATTCAAAACTAACCCCTTATTTAGAATCAAGTCATTAAAACCCCTTTACCCCATTCACTGTCGTATATTTTAAAGTCAGTTTTTTATTAGGATTAATTCTGCGATACGCTGATTGTACCATCAAAGTTGCTTCATGAAATCCACAAAGAATTAGTTTCAATTTATTTTTATACGTATTAATATCACCTATTGCATAGATACCTGGTACATTCGTGCTATAATCGTCTGTATTTACTTCAATAGCTCGGTTATTAATATTTAATCCCCATTCGGCTATTGGACCTAACTTTGGTGATAAGCCGAATAGCGGTACAAAGTGATGAGTAGCTTGTGTAAATTCTCCTTCTTTTTTGTGTTTAATGGTCACTTCATTCAGTACACCATTTCCATTTAAGCCCACAACTTGTGCATCTGTTACCAGTTTCACTCGTCCCGAGTCTGCTAAGTGCATTACCTTTTCAACAGAATCAGGAGCACCCCTAAAACCTTTTCTGCGGTGTACTAAAGTCAATTCATTAGCTACTTCTGCTAGATAAATCGTCCAATCCAGTGCCGAGTCTCCACCTCCTGCAATTACGACATTTTTATCTCTATAGAGTTCAGGATCTTTAATGATGTATTCGACTCCTTTATCCTCAAATCGAGTGATATTAGAAATTGGCGGCTTGCGAGGAGCAAAACACCCTAAACCTCCTGCAATTGCAATCACAGGGGCGGCATGTGTTGTACCTCTATCAGTCGTGACTTTAAATCGTCCATCTTCTAATTTTTCAATGATTTCCGCTCGCTCTCCAAGCGTAAAGCCAGGCTTAAATGGAGCTGCCTGCTCCATAAGGTTATCCACTAATTCCCCCGCTAAAATACTCGGCAGACCAGGAATATCATAAATTGGCTTTTTCGGATAAATCTCCGTCAATTGTCCTCCAGGCTGTGGTAAATAATCAATCAGATGACACTTCAGTTGTACCAAACCTGCTTCAAATACAGTGAATAAGCCACAAGGTCCTGCTCCGATAATTAGTATATCTGTTTCTATCATTTTTTGCTAAAAGAGAAGTCAGAAGTCAGATCATTTGTGCCTTTGGCACGCATTGTCAGAAGTCAGACTTAATAAATTTTAAATTGAAATCCGTCAAGTGTAGCAAAGCGAAACGTCCGTCTATCGTCCATCGTCAAGGCGAAGCCGTCCGTTTAAAAATGCAACCCACACTCTGTTTTAGTTGAATTTTTCCAGCGTCCTTCTCTACCTGATCCAGGTGCAGTACAATGCGTACAACCGATGGAACAATAGCCTTTTTCCAATAAAGGATGCTCGGGTAATTCATTGATTTTTAAATACAAATTGGCTTCTGCCTCTGAAATATCCAATAAAGGATAAAACTTTAGTAGTCCTTTTTTCGGTTGAAGAAAAGATAGAGTTTTACGTTGTTCATTTTGGTGTCCCATCAAACCCGAAATCCAAAAATCGTAACCTTGTCGAATTTTATTCAACGGTTGTACTTTATTAATATGACAACAAATTTGATTATTGGATTTCCACAATTGGGTTTCTAAAGAAAATTGATTGAGTTTTTCATCCCCTCGTATTGTGATGACTTCTAAACCCAATTTTTCTTCTAAAGCTTGTTTATAATCCCATGTTTCTTGAAAGTGATAGGTCGTGTCTATAAAATGAATTTTTTGCTGTGGATTTACCTTTGCAATCAAATCCAATAAGACAGCAGAAGTCGTCCCAAAAGAAGAGGTCACCAAAATTTTAGCACCCTGTGTATCTTCATAAAATTGACGTAATCGACCTTCTAATTCCCAAATTGATTGGTATTTTTTATTGTAAAAATCCAAATCAGATTTTATACTTTCTGCCACAGATAAAGGTGGTGCGACTACATTGTTGACCATTGGTATGCACATATCTTTCAGAATCGTTAATTAAAGTTATTTCTTTAGATCGCTTCGCTGTCAGAAGTCAGATCGTCTAATACCTTCGGTATTGACTGACAGATGTCAGATAGAGATTCAGTCTGACTTCTGTCAGTAAGTGCCAAAGGCACAAAACGATCTGACTTCTGACAGCGAAGCGGTCTTATCTCACGCTCTTTGTTTTGCCAATTGCACAATCTGCTGCAAGGCAAACTGCTCATGTGTTGCGACTACTTCGCCTATAATTATTACAGCAGGAGAAGCGACTTGCTCAATTTGAGCTTTTTCAACAATGCCTTTCATTGTACCAATAACGACTTTTTCATTCGGCAATGAGCCATTTTGAATAATCGCCACAGGAGTGTTTCCTCGATTCAAATCCGCAAATATGTTGGCGATTTGTTCGAGTTTTCGAGTTCCCATTAAAATGACTAAAGTCGCCGATGATTGAGCGGCTAAGTAAATATCTTTGGAGAGTTGCCTTGTACTTGTTGTTGCGGTCAATACCCAAAATGATTGATTAATCCCTCGAACGGTAAGTGGAATTTGATTCAATCCAGCTACATTGACACTTGATATTCCAGGCACAACAGCAGTCGGAATATTAAAAGATTCTACATAGTCTAATTCTTCTTTTCCTCGTCCAAAAATAAATGGATCGCCACCCTTCAGTCGCACTACATGACCATACTGTAAGGCATATTCCACCAACATTCTATTAATATCCTCTTGCTTGAAACTATGCCTACCCACTCGTTTACCAACGTATTTTTTAATCGCATTCGCTGGAGCATATTTTAATAAATCAGGATGTGCTAGGGCATCGTATAAGACAACATCGGCCTGTTGTAGAGCCTTCATTCCTTTTATGCTTATCAGTTCAGGATCCCCAGGTCCTGCACCGACTAATGTTATTTTTGCGTTCATTTTTGATTTTAATTTACTAGATTCTTGAATTCACTCACCACAAAACAATCATACAATCATTTTAAGCTCTATAAAAACTATCCACGACTACCTTATCTAATTGCTGCTGATCTGCTGCAATTTGTGCGGCTCTAGTAGCTTTCACTTTGGTTAAAAATAGTGTTGCATCTGCTACAAATTGTCTAGCGAAATCTTCTGTAGGTTCATTTTGACGAAGACGTAAAACGTATTCCTCAAAAGACATTGGAAACTCAAATTTGCCTGTTTGCACAAAGTGCGTATCAAAGTCTTTTAGAATCCCAATTTGTGTATTACACTTCACATCAATACTTAATAAAAGGGCTTTTGCACCAACTACAAATGTGTTGTAAGCATGATAAATCGTATGTGCAGAAATCGCATTTGCGGCAAGTGTTGTTTGAGCAGCTTCTAGTTTTTCTTCAGCATCTCCGATGATGGTAGAAACCATATCGTAGGTCACACCAGCACATTCTCCAACTCCGATAGCAGGCTGAAAAAATTCCTTTGCTCCCCAATCTATATACTCGACATTTAAAACTTCAGAAGTGTCCGCAAGTGGTTTTAGTAACGTGTAGAAATAGCGTTTACCTAATCGTTGAAAATAGTCATTGTAATATTCACCTTCTAGGGCATTTTCATTGTAATCATCTAATAGAACACGAAGGGCATTTGGAATACGACGAGTGGGTAATTTGATTACTTTTTCAGCAATATAGCCTTTCCCTGTCGGGTCAACGCCACCACCTAATACAACTTGCATAGCAGGAATCACATAAGGTTTTTTACGGATTGAACTGCCATGTAAACCAATATTTGCAGCGATATGCTGACCGCAACCATTCATACAACCGCTAATTTTGATTTTAATATCGCTATCCAAAATCAAATCCGAGTATTCCGTTTGAATGACTTTTTCTAATTCAGTAGAAATGTGTGTACTATCGGAAACAGCGAGGTTACAAGTATCTGTCCCAGGGCAAGCCGTAATGTCAGCAATCGAATCAAAGCCCGCATCTGCTAATCCAATTTTAGCTAATTCTTGATAAATAAAAGGCAAGGCTTCGGGGCGAATATAACGCAATAAAAAGCCTTGATTGACCGTGATACGAATATCATCCGCAGCATATTTTTTAACAATTCTAGCAAATTGTCTCGCTCGGTCTGCATCAATATTTCCTAAATGTAATTTTATTTGAACCGAATAAAACCCTTTTTGCTTTTGCTCAAAAGTGTTGGCTTCTTTCCAAAATTCAAAGGCTTTTTGATCAATTTCAGTTACCTCACCCAATTCAAAATTGGGTAACGCTACATCATCTTTTACAATATCACGATTGACCCAATAAGATTGATAAGGCAAGGCTTTACGCTCTGTTTCTACCAATTCCATGAATTTCTCTACGCCCATTGCTCGTTTTCCATTCAGTAAGAATTTCAATCGAGCCTTATGTCTTCTTTCTCGTTCACCATATCTATCAAATACTCGTATCACAGATTCTGCCAATGGAATCAACTGCTCTTCTGGTAAAAAGTCATAGATTGGTTTTGCCACCATTGCTTGTGCCCCTAATCCACCACCTAATACGACTTTAAATCCTCGAATCGTTTCGCCTTTTTCATTGGTTTGAATACGAGGAATAAATCCTAAATCATGGAAATACCCAAAAGCACTGTCTTTATCACTAGACGAAAATGCCATTTTAAATTTTCGCCCCATCTCTTGACACACAGGATTCCTCAAAAAGTAATAGGAAATTTCGTGGGCATAGGGTGAAATATCAAATAGTTCTTCGGGGTCAATACCTGCCTTAGCTGAACCCGTTACTGTCCGCACCGTATTGCCACAAGCCTCTCTTGCTGTAATCCCTTTTTCTTCCAACTTCACCCAAATCGCAGGAGAGTCATCCAATTTGATGTGGTGCATTTGGATATTTTGGCGCGTTGTCAGGTGCAAATTTCCATTGGTGTATTCCTCCGAAATATCCGCCATTCGTATCAATTGCTCACTCGTAATTCGTCCAAAAGGAATCTTGATACGTAACATTTGCACCCCAACCTGTCGCTGACCATATACTCCCCTAGCCAATCGAAACGCTCTAAATCGCTCTTCAGGCATTCTACCCTCTTTAAAGCGTTGAATCTTATCTTTTAACTCTTGAATATCTTTTTGAGCCGCTTGACTTATCATTTTTTAATTTTTCAAACCTCGGAGGTTTTGGAAATCTTCGAGGTTTAGTGTAAATAAAAAAGCCTTTCCAACAATTACATCGGAAAGGCTACATTTATGCTAAAGCTAATTCATTGACTTATTGTAATGCCATACCTTTCCAGTGTTGTCCACAACAACAGCAGCAACAACAACACATCATGTTCTGTGTGAATTGACTTATGGAAATATGTAAACTAGAATTTGGCATTGAAATATTTTGATTTTATGAACTCATATTCATATATAAATAACTTTCGTTTAAATTCTGATACTAAAAAAGCCTTTCCAACAACATCGGAAAGGCTTTTTTCATATAAAATAGGCTTAAATTTTTCTACCTATGCACATGACCTATCCGATGTTGTTGAGAACAACAACAGCAGCAACAAATGCAACAACAGATTGAAGAATTTAAGCTATGATTCATTTGAAATATTTTCAATTTAGTTTCAAAATCTGTTGCAAATTTTAGAACTAATAACCAGTTTTGCAAATATTTTATCAAAAAAAGTGTCTATAAATTTGATAATTTATAAAAAAACAGTGTCTTTTCTAAGACTTTTTAAAAGTTAAACGATTGATAAACAATTGTTTTTAAAAATGATATTTAGAAACGTTAATTTTTTGTAAATGTCACCTTTAAGTCAAAGTATAATTTAAAATTATAGTTATGAAAGTCAATTTGAAACGTATAGATGATGCTTATTACATGGAAGCATCTAATGAAGATGGAAACTTAACATATACAGATGGTTCACCTGCAATCGGTGGTGGCAATCAAGCAATGCGTCCGATGCAAATGGTTTTAGCAGCTGCTGGAAGTTGTAGTTCGATTGATGTGATTATGATTTTAAAAAAGCAAAAAGAACCACTTGATGATATTCAAATTACGGTAGAAGGCGAGCGGCACATGGATAGAACGCCTAAGACGTTTAAGAAAATTCATATTCATTATAAGTTGTTCGGAGATTTGAATGAAAAGAAGGCGAAACGAGCAATTGAGTTGAGTATGGAGAAGTATTGTTCGGTTTCTATTATGTTGAAAGCGACAGTAGAAATTACTTATAGTTATGAGATTATTAGATGATTGTATCGCTCTGCCGATAGCTATCGGCATCGCTGATTGTTGAATTGTTGTCGCTTCGCTCATTGTTATAATTGTTATAATGATAAGAGAGATTAAGTAACACAGTTGCAACAATCAGCGATACCGAAAGGGTTCGGTAGGCACAATCATACAATCAGCCGATAGGCAATACAATCAAAAAAAGATGTTCAAAAATTTTGAAACGCAAGCGATAAGAACACAGGCAGAACGGTCACAACAAAAAGAGCATAGTGTACCGATGTACCTGACTTCTAGCTTTTTATTTGATGATGCGGAGCAAATGCGAGCGGTATTTGCTGCGGAACAAACAGGGAATATTTATTCTCGCTATTCTAATCCGAATACTAATGAATTTGTAGAAAAAATGTGCTTACTCGAAGGGGCGGAGGCAGGTTATTCTACGGCTTCTGGGATGTCTGCGGTGTTTGCAAGTATGGCGGCTTTTTTGAGTGCTGGCGATCATGTGTTGGCATCTAGAGCTGTGTTTGGTTCTACGCATCAATTATTGACGCAATTATTTCCTCGTTGGGGTGTAGATTATACCTATGTTGATCCAATGGATATTGATAATTGGGAACAGCATATTCGACCAAATACCAAAATGATGGTATTAGAAAGTCCATCGAATCCTGGTTTGACATTGATTGATTTGAAAAAGGCGGCGGATATTTGTAATGCGAATGGTATTCTCTTGAATGTAGATAACTGTTTTGCTACGCCATATTTACAAAATCCATTGAAGTTAGGTGCTCATATTGTGACACACTCTGGGACAAAGTTTATAGATGGTCAAGGTCGTGTATTGGGCGGTGTGATTTTAGGAAGTGAAGAACACATGCAGCAAGTCAAATTTATGATTCGGCATACAGGTCCTGCATTATCTCCTTTCAATGCTTGGGTCTTATCTAAAAGTCTGGAAACCTTAGCAATACGAATGGATAGACACTGTAATAATGCGTTAAAATTAGCTCAATATTTAGAATCTAATCCACAAGTCAATAAGGTGTTTTATCCGTTTTTACCGTCTCATCCACAGCACGAATTAGCAAAGCGGCAAATGCGTTTAGGGGGTGGAATTGTGACCTTTGAAGTGAAAGGAGGCGTAGCTCAGGGACGCAAATTTTTAGACGCTGCGAATATGTTATCCTTGTCTTCTAACTTGGGAGACTCTCGTACGATTATGACACATCCTGCTTCTACCACACATTCAAAACTAAAAGAAGAAGAACGTCAAGCGGTTGGCATTACGCCGGGCTTGATTCGTATTTCAGTTGGCTTGGAACATATTGATGATATTATTATGGATGTGGAACAGGCTTTGGGGAAGAGTGGATTATAAGTTCAGTTTATCTATGATGAGAGGTATGTAATTATTGATTTTTGTTCATCCATCATTATCAGTTTTACTTTAAAATACTGAGTGGTTAAAAGTCTTAAAGTAGAACTAAACTAATAATCCTTTTTCAAAACATTAGTCCTAATTTCAGTTACTAATATTCATGACTCATTTCTATGAATAATTTTGTAATTGGGATAGAATAAGGGTAAATATTCACTCTATTTGATATTCTTTCCTACAAAAATAATAGAGACATACGTCTGTGTCTTTGGATGTTTAGGTTCAATAATTTCACAGAGTTCGATTTGATGTTGCTGAAATAAGTTTGTCCAAGTTTCTAATGTTCTAAAATACCAAGGGGCTGGGTTGGTGAATTTATCACTAAACCCTGTCCATGAACCTGTTCGCCATCCATCTTTATAGTCATATTCACGGAATGTGACTAATGGATGAAGGGTTTGAATAATGATATGTCCGTTCGGGTTTACGAGGTTTTTAAAACCACTAAATAATTGGATGACAGATTGATATCCAAATAAAGAAAAGTTACAAACCACTGCATCAAATTTTTCTTGAATAATGCCACTTGATAATGCTTCATACGATACAACCTTAAATCTCGCCCCGCCTAATGCTTTGGCTTTATGAACTAATGCTGGCACGACGTCAATTCCAAGTACGTCAATTCCTTCCTGACTTAATGCGCGAGATAGCCAACCTTCTCCACATCCTATATCCAATACCTTTTTAGGTTGTTTGTCCAAAACGGCATCTACAATTGTCTTATTGGTGATTAATATTCTACTCTCTATTTCCTCATTTTGAATGGCAGTTATCCATGCCTCTGCATTTTGATGCCAAGAGGTGATGATATGTTTTTCGTGATTGGATTTCATCTTGTTATTTTAGTTTTTTAACTTGTTGTCCTTCTATAAAACCATCTAATAATTCAACCGAAATTACTTCACCCGATTCATCCCTTAAAAATCGTATAGCGGCATCAGCATGTTGCATAAAAAATTGGTTAGCAGATTGTGGAATCAAATGAATGTGTTTTGCACCAAATAAACAAAACAGGCTATCATTTTTACTGCTAACCTCCATATTCATTAGTTTATTTAAGGCATATTTACCTTCAAAGTCTCTAAGTATTGATTTATCTATATCATAAGGTTCTCGCAATAAAGGAAGTTGATAAGATTCATTCTGTAAAACCGCACGAATACTATTTAGTATTTCATGGCATATAGGCTGTCTTTTATTGCTTAGAATAATGATATTAGTTTGTGTTTGAGCCTCTTTTGAAATTGCATAGCTAAAGCCGTCATTTTCTATATAACCATCTATTTCTAAGTCACCTTTTTGATTAATGTGAAGTATTTTGCTTAAATCTATAGCCGAAGATTTAAGTCCTTTACTACTAAAAGCTATAGCTGAATTATAGGTAGGCGATGGTTGTAATTCTAGTCCTTTGTTCTGATAATTATGATACAGATAACCTATTGCTGTATCTCTATGATTATATTGAAAATAGGTATTGGTTAAACCCAGCTTTTTGCTGAATATTTTAAGATTTTTTTCAAAACTTTTATCACTCAATTTTTCAATCAATAGCCCTAAAATATTGTAATCTAAATCATTATTTGCTGGAGAGTCACTTAATGCAATGTCTAAATTAGCATATTCGATGGTTGAGTAAGTTGTAGAAGGATATTCCTTTTGAATATCAGAAATATTCGGTAATCCCGATTGATGATTCAATAAATCTTGGATTATAAAATCACCTTTAATTTTAGGTAGATATTTGGATACTTTTTCAGATAATTTAAGTTTTCCTTCTTGAACCATATTATGGATGATTGCCGAGGTAATGAGTTCCGAAAGTTCTCCAATTTTAAAAGCAGTATGGTCAGTAAAAGGAATCTCATTTTCATAATCGGCTAAACCAAAGTGATGATGGTAAAGTATAGAAGTATCTTTAGCGATTAAAATAGTACCGCTAAACCGATTTAATGCCGTATAACGCTCTCCGATTTTTTGAATCGCATTGATGGTTGAAGTTTCAAGTTGGTTTTGTATTGATGGAGATTCGCTTTGACATGAAATTAAAAGGAGTAACAAGAGATAGAATATGGTTCGTTTCATGTTATATTGACTTTTAAGGAAAATGGAAAATGTGGATAGTTATTTACAATGCCACTTTAAAGTAATTGATTCTAGCATTAAAACGGGTAGGATTAGCTCATTTTAAATGAATTTTAAGACCGAAAACTGTACACATACCGTAAGAGTACTTTATTGACGCCAAATTCGCTACTTCCTAGTGATTTTTCAAATAGATTTGTCGCATAATTTTTTTACCAATTAAAATTTAAAACAGATGAATTTATTGAAATATGTATTGATGGCTTTGGTCATTTATATTAGTCCAAATGACCCTCAACCAACAGCATCTAAGACGACTTATCATTTCAAAAAAGGAGAAATATTTGACGTTACGTTTATCTTAGAAAGAGAGAGTGTGGATAATGATTCCTTATTTAAAGCGTATCGAAAAACATTATTTCCGATAGCGACAAAATATTCTTTTAAGCCTGTAAAAGGATATGGGATTCAGGAAACTTTACAGGGTGGCTATCAACCCAATTATATGGCATTAGGAAAATGGAAAAGCCTTCAACAACGTCGAGATTTTATTGAAGATATTCCAAAATTAGTTCCTGAGTTTCATCATATGCGAAGAGGACTATGGTCTTCATTTGATTTAACGTATTACGAAATGGAAGAGGATTTGAGCTTTACCATTGATAAGGCTAGATACACTGTAGTAACAGCTTATTGGATGAAAGGAAAGCGAGGCGATAAATTTATTCGTCAATGGAAAAAGCATTGTGACGAACAGGAAGGAGAGGTTATCGTTGAACTAAAGAATGGCGAAGCACCTTCAGG
>CAYLSF010000121.1:0-11268 GCA_964385675.1 uncultured Saprospiraceae bacterium | reverse complement strand
AACAACTAAAAAACTTATTACTATCTCCTTGACGCTAATCCGATAGCTATCGGGAGTGTTTCCATCAATCAAAATTTGTCAAAACTTTACAAAATAATTCTTGTCTATTTATTTATATATTTGTGTGTTTTAAAAAATAGTAAAGCGTTTAGTTCACTTCTGAAAATTACATGTCAAAAAATACCAAAAAGGCTAGGAAACGTTATAACGAAAGGTTTAAAAAAGCCTTAGACGAACTCAATGATAAACAGCGAAAAGCGGTTAAAAACATTGAAGGGCCTGTTTTGGTAGTCGCTGGACCAGGTACTGGAAAAACGCATATTTTAGGGGCGAGAATCGGGCAGATTTTGATGAAGACGGACACACATCCACACAATATCTTATGCCTGACTTATACGGATGCTGGGGTGTATGCTATGCGAGAACGCCTATTGTCCTTAATAGGCCCAGAATCTCATAAAGTCCATATTTATACCTTCCATTCTTTTTGTAATGCAGTGATTCAAGACAACATGGAAGCCTTCGGAAAACGGGATTTAGAGCCGATTTCTGAATTGGAACGTGTGGAATTGATACGAGAGTTAATTGATAGTTTGGATGATACGCATCTTTTGAAATCCTTGAAACGAGATTCTTATCTGTATGAACGGCATCTGAAAGACCTTTTTGACCGTATCAAATCGGAACATTGGTCAACGGAGATTATTCAAGATAAAATTGATGATTATTTAGAATTACTACCCGATAAGGAAGAATTTCAATATAAACGCCGATATAAGCAATTTGAAAAAGGCGACCCAAAAGTTCATTTGATTAAAAAAGAAATGGATAAAATGCAACGGCTTCGGATTGCATTAGACCTTTTTCAACAATATAATACGCTACTAGAAGAGAAGAAACGCTATGACTTTGGCGATATGTTGCAATGGTTGATTCGGGCATTTGAGCAAGATGTAGATTTATTGCGAACCTATCAAGAACAATATTTATACATCTTAGTCGATGAGTTTCAAGATACAAATGGAACACAAAATCGGATTTTAGAACTACTCACGGAGTATTGGGACAACCCCAATATTTTTGCAGTAGGAGACGACGACCAATCTATTTTTGAATTTCAAGGGGCAAGGGTAAAGAATATTCGAGATTTTTATCAAAAGTATAAGAAAGACATAGAGTTAGTGGTTTTAGAAAAGAATTATCGTTCTTCTCAAAAAATTCTAACCACAGCCAAAAAGCTAATTGATAATAATGAAATTCGGATTATCAATCAGTTGGAGAAAAAGGTAGAGAAAAAACTAATTGCTGAAAGTAAGAAAGTTGCCAAACTTAAAAATCCGCCAAAAGTCCTTGAATATTATAATACGTTTCATGAAGATGTTGGCATTGTTCAACAAATAGAGAAACTTAAAAATAAAGGTGTTGCTTTAGATGAAATTGCGGTCATTTATGCCAAACATCGACAAGCTCGTAATATCATACAGCTTTTGGAGCGTAAAAAAATTCCCTATCAAACCAAGCGTCGTATTAATATTTTGGATTTACCCGTGATTCAAAATAGTTTATTATTGCTAAAATACATACATCGAGAATACAATCGTCCGCATAGTGGCGAGCAAGCCTTATTTGAAATTTTGCACTTTGATTTTATCAATATCGCCCCTAATGATATTGCTAAGTTGACTATTTTCTTAGCGAGAGATACGAGCGAAAAACTGCAAGAAGGACAGCGAGATTTAATCCTACGTTGGCGAGATGTGATTGGAAATCACGCTCGATTGAAGGCGATGAAGATGAAAAGTCTAGCTGCTTTTAAACGACTAGATAATTTGATTACAACGCTATTAGAGGGATATAGCAATTTGACGTTGCTAAAGATATTTGAGCAATTGATGAATCGGAGTGGACTTTTGCACTTTATTACCCATCATGAAGAGAAGGTATGGTTGATGCAAGTGATTACCACTTTTTTCAATTTTGTAGAGCGAGAAACCGTCAAAAATCCACGAATTAATATTCCTAAATTATTGGATTTGATTCGGCAAATGGAGGATAACAATATTCCGATGAACCTACAACAAGCCTTGTATGCAGAAGAAGGGGTTAACCTTATCACGGCACATAGTTCAAAGGGGTTAGAGTTTGAGTATGTCTTTATGATTGATGCGGTGAAAGACCATTGGGAAGCTAACAAGCGAGGACGACAAAAACAATTTTCATATCCTGACACGGTGACGCTTTCGGGTACAGAGGATGCTATGGAAGCTAGTCGTCGTTTATTTTATGTGGGTATGACTCGGGCAAAAGCACATCTTCAAATCTCCTATGGTGCCAAGAAAATTGACAATAAACCACAACATAGAACGCAATTTTTGGATGAAATTCTAGATGAAACAAAGTTAGATATTGATACAAAATCATTACCGAATGAAGCCATTGCAGATGCTCAAATTTTGCTTCTTACCGAAAATCAAAAACCAACTATTGAGCCGCTCAATAAAGCGATTTTGGATGCCTTATTGGAGGGTTTTACTATGAGTGCAACAAGTCTGTGCCGCTTTTTGGATTGTCCATTGAGTTTTTACTATGAAAATGTACTGAAAGTGCCGTTTGCACCAAGTGAAGCGGCGGCTTATGGAAGTGCAGTGCATTATGCATTGAAGCGACTATTTGAGCGAATGCAAAACCAAGAAGAAGCTAAATTTCCAGTTTATGAGACCTTTATTTTTGATTTCGATAGAGAAATGGAGCGTCAGAAATTCTACCTTTCTGAGAGTCAGTATCGACGACGAGTGGCATTAGGGCATCAAGATTTAAAAAATTATTATCAAGCTCGTATTAATGATTTTCATAAAAAGGTAGAAGTGGAATTGGATGTCCGAAATGTAGAGGTAAAAGGTGTACCGCTCAAAGGTTCTATTGATAAAATGGAGTATATCAAAAAGGACAAACTAAGCGTCGTTGATTATAAAACAGGGAAATATCGCCCTAAAAAAGTGAGTCCCCCAAATGAAAAAAATCCACTCGGTGGTGACTATTGGCGACAAGTTGTTTTTTATAAAATCTTATTAGAAAATTATCGGAATAATAGTTGGCAGGTAGAATCGGGAGCAATTGATTACATCGAACCCAATGATAAAGGACAGTTTATCAAAAAGAATATTCCCGTTACGGCTGCTGATGTCAAGATTGTAACGGAACAAATCACTTCAACTTACACTAAAATTCAAAACTATGACTTCTTTGAAGGTTGTGGAAAGGAGACCTGCCATTGGTGTAATTTTACTAAAAAGCATTTGGTGAACGATCGGTATCATAGTGCAATAGGGGAGGAGTTGGATGAGTGAATTAGGTGATTGGTTTTTTTATGTCATACTATGACGTTATTTTTTAATTTCCATTTTAGAAATACCTACTCTGCTTTTTACATAACTTTTTGACCAAGACCGTTATTATGCTACTGCAACTCTATCAATTTCGGCAAATCCTTCATCAATATCCAGAATTATCAGGACAAGAACAACAAACCGTTCAACGGATTATAGAATTTATAAAACCCTATCAGCCTACTCAAATTATTGAAAAGATAGGTGGTCATGGCGTAGCCGTCGTTTATGAGTTTGGTAAAACTGGTACAACCGTTGCCATCCGATGTGAATTAGATGCTCTACCGATTCAAGAACCTAACGATATTGCCTATTGCTCTAAAAATGATAATATTGCTCATAAATGTGGACATGATGGACACATGACGATTGTAGCTGGATTAAGCTATTGGTTAGCCCAACAAAATTTTCAAGATGGAAAAGTCGTCTTACTTTTTCAACCTGCCGAAGAGACAGGCAAAGGCGGTTGGGCAGTGCTACAAGATGAGCGATTTCAAGCGTTAAATATTGACTATATTTTTGCCTTGCATAACTTACCAGGTTATCCATTACATCAAATCATTTCTAAACCTTATGCTTTTTCTGCTGCTGTCAATAGTATGATTATCAAACTAAAAGGCATCAAAACTCACGCCTCTACTCCCGAAAAAGGAATTAATCCTGCTTTAGCTGTCGCTCAAATTTTACAACAATTTCATGCCTTGAATCAACCCGATATTCATTCTAATGAATTTGCTTTGATTACGCCGATACATATTAGTTTAGGTGAAAAAGCCTATGGCATTTCGCCCGATAATGCGGAACTACACTTTACCCTCCGAACTTGGACAGAAGAAAATCGACAAAAATTGGAAGGAAACTTAATTCAAATCACACAAGCAATAGCAACGCAATTTCATTTAAATTATACTATCAAATGGCTAGAATATTTTCCTGCGACTTATAACGATCCGAGTTGCTATAATTTAATTAAAAAAGTCGTCAATACTCAACAATTTACCTTTCAAGAAAAAGCAACGCCACTACGATTTGGAGAAGATTTTGGTTGGTTGAGTCAACGCTATAAAGGAGCAATGTTTGGATTGGGAGCAGGGGAACAATGTAAGGCTTTACATCATCCCGAATATGATTTCCCAGATGAATTAATTGTAACAGGGATGAAGTTATTTAGGGGATTAATTTGCGAGTTATTGATAGAATAAAATGGGGATAACTTATCACAAATGCACAAATAAGTTTTATTTGTGCATTCGTGACCAATTTCTTATTTCTTCATCGTAACAACCGTTTGAGGAAGTGCTGCCTCGAAACCTGCTGCCCCAAGTGCTTTTTTAATTTCGCCACGTAATCCCCAATACACATCCCAGTAGTCTTCTACCGTTGTGTAAGGTAAAGCAACCATTTTTACCCCATTCTCTGCTAAATCAGTTGTATAAACAGAGGGTGCAGGTGTTTGTAATACCTTGTCAGAGTTTTTTAAAACATTCAACACAACTTCTGCCGCTTTATCTGTATCCGCATCATAACGTACGGCAAAAGGAATATCCGCTCTGATGCTACCTTTAGTAGAATAATTCGTCACCGTACCTGAGGCAAGATTACTATTTGGAATGATAACCGTTTTATTTTGGAAGGTTTCTAAAAATGTCACAAATACAGAAATTTCCTTTACGAAACCAAATCCATCGCCTGACTCAATTAAATCGCCTACTTTAAATGGTCTAAATAATAAAATCATCACACCACCTGCTAAATTCTGCAAACTACCTTGTAAGGCTAAACCAATAGCCAAGCCCGTTGCCCCTAAAATAGCTACAAAAGAAGTCGTCTCAATCCCCACCATACTAGCCACTGTAATAAATAGCATAGCATATAAACCAAACAATATCAAGGTTCTAATGAAAGGACGAAGAGTCTCATCCACATGTTTATTAGATAATAAACGTTCCACTGCTCTTATGACCATTCTAATTATCCATGAACCAATAATTAATGTAAATAATGCTCCTAATACCTTAGGTCCCCAAGTAGCGGCTAATTTGCCACCTTCTGCAAACAATGATGTTAAAAAATCTTCCATAATCGAATTGAATTAAAATTAGTTTGAAAATGATTGTATCAATAAGACGGATTGATTTTACTCGGTCACATATTAAACTGAAATTTATCAACTAATATCGAAGTCTAAGATTTACTACTATTCATCTATGAAAATGGAAAGAACTATAAAGTCTCATTATTTTAATACCTATGATAGAAAGACCTTTATATTACTTTTATAGTTTTGAAACGTGGAAAGATAAAATCGTTTGGGTGTTAAGCATGTCTCCTTGTGGTTTATATGGCTTGGGTTTATTATTAATATTTTTGGAGGAATCTAAAAATGATATCGGTCTAATGATAATGATAAGTTTTACGTTATTATTTCCTATACTTCTCACAATACTAAGACATTGCGAGGTCTTATTTTTTGAAGATAGAGTTGAGATTAAAGGAATATTTGTAAACAAAACTATTCGGCTAAAAAATATTCAAAAGATCACTTTTATTCCCCCAACTATGTTAGATAAACGTATAGGTTTTCATGTAGATTATAAAGATAATACAAACGATTTTATTCCTTTTTTAAAAACGGTAGAACCCTTAATCTGCCTTCATGAGTTAGGCGTTGATGTAGAAGTCAAAATGCCTAAAAGTAAAAAATGGAAAAAGCGATTAGAACCCTTTTTGGAGTTAAAAGAAGGGGTTATAGAGCGATAAAATTTGTTCTTAAACGTCATTCAAAAAGTGTCATTAAAGGTAACTTAATATCCAACTTTTTATCTATTAAAGTATCAGTATGTGCATAAACTTTATGTGTACTACTATCATTATACACATAAATAGTCCGAACATCGGGGGCGACAATCCAATAGGATAAAACTCCTGCATCAAAATAAGTTCTAGCTTTTACGACTAACTCTGTCAAACTTTGAGTAGGCGATAATATCTCAATAACCCCCAAAGACAAGTCTTTTACTTTAGTCTCATCGTAACCTGGAGTAACTTTTATTTTTTTATAAATAGCAACGTCTGGAATTTTTTCCGCACCATCTATTTCCAAACTTAGCTCTGGAATAAACTTGTAAATTTTACGATATTTGATACCTAACTCTAGAATAAGGTTATATTGTAATATTGAGTGATTTTTACTGCCCATACCTTTTTTTCGTCTTTTAATATCTTCTTGCGTTTCTAATATCAATTCCATAAACTGTGCTTTTTATCAAATATACTAAAAAAACTTATATTCGTAATATAGACCTCGCAGGTTTACTTTTTCAATCATCAAAACAACTAAATTTAACCATGAGATTGTCACATACTATTCAAACGAGTTTTACACTATGTTTATTCATTTTAATATGTACCGCTTGTAAAAAATCCCCACAAAACCCCTACGATCTTCGTGTCAAAACACTAGACGAAGATAAAGCCGCTACCATTGCAGAACGCATTGAAAAAGAAGTCAATATTACAATGGCGGAAGGGTTAGAAATTGACCTTTGGGCGACAGATTCTTTGGTGGAAGATCCGATTGCGATTAGTGTAGCCCCTGACGGTAAAATTTACTACACGAGTGCCACCCGTCAGTCCAATTCTGAATTTGATATTCGAGGACATCGTAATTGGATGACGGTTTCTATTTCCTTTCAATCGGTGGAAGATAGACGGGCATTTTTACGCAAAACCTTTACGGAAAACAATGAAGAAAGTGAGCAGTTTTTAAAAGACTTAAATCAAGATGGTGTGTTAGATTGGCGAGATTTAGCGGTAGAAAAAGAACAAGTTTGGTTTGTAGAAGATGCGTCGGGAGATGGTATAGCGGACAGGACTCAAATGTACTTAGAAGACTATGGCGAAGAAATTACCGATGTAGCGAACGGAATTGAATTTCACAATGGCGAGGTATTTATAGCCGTAGGTCCCGATATATGGCGAACCAAAGACACGGATGGTGATGGCATAGCGAATACATCGGAGTCATTGAGTCATGGCTATGCGGTGCATATTGGCTTTAGTGGACATGGGATGTCGGGGGCGATTATTGGACCCGATGGACGACTTTGGTGGGGCATTGGTGATATAGGGGCAAATGTGGTAGATAAAGACGGTAAGGTGTGGAAATATCCAAACAGAGGGGTGATTGCTCGAAGTGAGTTGGATGGTAGCAATTTTGAAATTTACTGTATGGGTGTGCGAAATACGCATGAGTTTGTATTTGACCAATATGGTAATCTGATTTCAGAAGATAACGATGGCGACCATCAAGGGGAGCGAGAGCGGTTGGTTTACCTCATCAATGGTTCGGACACTGGATGGCGTATCAATTGGCAATTTGGAAAATATACCGACCCCGATAACAATAACTACAAAGTGTGGATGGATGAAAAAATGCACATTCCATATTGGGAAGGACAAGCTGCCTATTTTCTGCCACCGATTATGAATTATGTCAATGGCCCTACAGGATTTGTCTATAATCCAGGAACGGCATTGAGTGAAAAATATTACAACCACTTTTTTGTATCCGAATTTAGAGGAACGGCTGCCAATTCTCCGATTCATGCCTTTACTTTAAAGCCTTCAGGAGCGTCTTTTGAATTGGATAAAACAGAAGAAATTGCCAAAGGTATCTTACCAACGGGCTTAGATTTTGGTCCCGATGGAGCGTTGTATGTAGGCGATTGGATAGAAGGATGGGGTACAAAAGAAAGCGGACGTATCTGGAAAATAGATGTCCCCAACGGAGCAGCTTCTACTATTCGACAAGAAACGAAAAAACTGATTCAAACCGATTTTTCGACGTTAAAAATTGACCAATTGACGGCACACCTACGCCATCAAGATATGCGCGTGCGTCAAAAAGCACAATTTGAACTAGTAAATCGGGGGGTAGAGGGCTTTCAAAAATTCAAAACGGCTGCTGAACCTTCTAATCCTCAATTAAAAAGAATCCATGCCTTATGGGGAATTGCTCAAATGGCTAGATTACAAAATATAGATTATGCCGATGCTTTATTGCCTTATGTAACCGATGGCGATGTAGAGGTCAGAGGACAAGCTGCTAAAATGTTAGGCGATATTAACTATCTAGATCAAGAAGGTGGAAAAGTGATTGTTCCGTTATTGGCAGATTCTTCTTTGCGGGTACAACTTTTAGCCGCAGAAGCCTTAGGTCGTATGGATTATAAACTTGCTTTTGAGCCGTTGGTCACATTGTTAGAAAAAAATAATGACAGCGATAAATGGCTACGACACGCAGGGGCAATTGCCCTAAGTCGAATTGGTACTGCCAAACAATTAGCTGCCTTACATACGCACAAATCCAAAGCCGTACGGACGGCTGCTGTCGTTGCCCTGCGCCGACAAGAAGCCTCCGAAGTCAGCGTATTTTTAGGCGATACGGAGGAGTTTGTCGCCACCGAAGCCGCTAGAGCGATTAATGATGACTTTTCCATCGAATCGGCACTAGAGGATTTGGCGGCTATTTTAAATCGTACACCTTTTACGAATGAAGCCTTTATTCGTAGAGCCATTAATGCCAATATACGAGTCGGAACGGTGGATAATATCGCTGCCTTAGTCGCTTATGCTCAAAAATCCGATGCCCCTGCTGCTATGCGAGCGGAAGCCATTGCTGCCCTCAGCACTTGGGCAAAACCGTCCGTTTTTGATAGAGTTGATGGCAGATATAGAGGGGTAATTGAGCGTGATATTAAACCGGCTCAACAAGCGATTGACCCGATTCTCAAAACCTTATTGACGGATAAAAATCCAACGCTACAAATTGCAGCCGCTCATGCAACGGCAAAATTGGGAATGGATAACCAACAAGCAACCTTAATGACCTTGCTACAAAGCAATAGCCCTGCAACCGTACGTGCCGCAAGTTTAGAGGCTTTAAATACCCTCCAATTTAAATATTTGGATAAAGCCTTAACCGTTGCCTTAGCGGATAAAAATCAAGCCGTTCGCTCCAAAGCCTTATCGCTTTTACCTGAATCTCCGATTGAAGAGGATATTGCTGTTCGCTTATTTAAAGGCGTATTACAAAAAGGGACGTATCAAGAACAACAAGCCGTGCTACAAGCCTTAGGGAATTTTAAAGGTAAAACAGCGACAAAGCTATTAGGCGAACAACTGCAACAACTTATCACTGGCAAAGCTGACCCCAAAGTACAGTTGGATATTATGGAAGCCATTGACCAACAAGGAAATGAAGCGAATGTAGAAAAAATGGAAAATTATCTAATCGCTCAACGCAAAACCGACCCGATAGCCGACTACCGAGGGGCAATAGCTGGCGGAAATCCAGAGCGAGGACGAGGGATTTTTTATTGGAATGAAGCCGCTCAATGTACCCGATGCCATGCCGTATTTGAATATGGCGGTAATGCCGGCCCCGTTTTAATGGGCGTCGGTTCTCGCTTAACGCCAGAAGAAATTCTAACGGCCATTATTCATCCGAGTGCTGCTTATGCCGCAGGCTATGAAGTCGTTACCCTAGAACTCAACGATGGTAATACCGTCACAGGCTTAGTCCTTTCTGAAAATAATACCGAACTCTCTCTAAAATTGGGTAAAACAAAAATAGAAACCATCCCCAAAAACACCATCACCAAACGAACGGCTATTCCATCCAGTATGCCGAGTGCAAAAGGTGTGATTAGTAAACAAGAAATACGGGATGTCGTGGCGTTTTTGAGTGGGTTGAAGGGGGAAGAGGGGTGATTTCTGATCTGTGCTTATCTGTCGAATCCGTCCCGATAGCTATCGAAATCGTATTCCAAACACTCCTTACCGATAAAGGGCATTTGGAACACGGATAACAGGATACAACGGATTTACACGGATTTTTTCGTACTTTGATTTTATATTTTTTATTAATGAAGTTGTTTAATAATTCGTGACAAAATGATTAGTAACTGCTTGATAGTCAAGACGAAGCTCATTTTTATTTTCGTAGCCAATCCCGATAGCTATCGGGAACGGGAATCAAAATAGCTGATACCGATAGCTATCGGTATGGCTGTCAATGAGTTGCTAAGCGTTTGTTAAAGAGTTTTTAAACAACTTCAATAAAATAAAACCTCAATTATGTTATTACATGAAGCACTTACCAACAAAATCATTCGATGTTTTTATGAAGTATATAACCAATTAGGATGTGGATTCTTAGAAAGCGTTTATGAAAAAGCCTTATTGATTGAATTAACCTAACAGAGATTTTCCTGTAAGCAACAAGAATATATCGAAGTTAGGCTGTTCAATCAAGGGTGAAAAGTTCTCTAACTTTTGGACTTAAACTAAGCAGCCTTAGATTTTACCATATGCTGTTTTAACTGCTTACATGTTATGCTTTCCAAAGCATTTTGAGTTTCATCTATTGAAAAATTTTTTCCAAAAGTGGCTATAGTGAAAATAAACTCCGTCAATCCACTTCTGCTATTGGAGTTTATTTTAGTTTTAAATTTTCCAATCTCGATAGCTATAGGGAAACTTTCAATAATATCAGAACTACAAAGCATAAAATCTTCATTTAGCACTTTTCATTTAGCGTCTAAATGCTCTAAATATGCCTTGATATTTTCCATGAAAATGATAGCTTTAGGTTGTAATCCATTCCATATTTCTATCTGAATTTCTGTTAAACTATCCATTAATTCTTGCTTTTGTGAGACCCCAAATCCCAATAATCGAATAAGAGTGAAATCCAGAAAGTTTGTTTTTTTTTGTAAGCCCTGCCGACTACTGTACGGGAAGCTATCGGGATTTACAAAGTTGTAGTACAAAGAAATATTAGTTTGACTAATATATCACTTCTTAAATAAATCTTTTG
>CAYLSF010000120.1:2157-11362 GCA_964385675.1 uncultured Saprospiraceae bacterium | reverse complement strand
AATGCAACTAATGGAGGTAGTTGGTCTAATCACAATTGGGATTTAACACAACCTATCAATACTTGGTATGGTGTTTATCTAAGCCCAAGTGGTTGCGTCAATTGTTTAGATTTGGATGGAGATGATAATTGTGATGCAGCACAAGGTTCATCTTTAAATTTAACAGGAACATTACCCGATATAGATTTAGACAGTTTAAAACGATTGTTTTTACAGAATAACCAACTCAATGGAAATATTCCCGATTTTTCTTATTTAGAAAAATTAAAAGAATTGTCTTTAGGCATCAATAATTTTAATGGCACACTGCTTGATTTTTCTAACTTACCTAATTTAGAAAAATTAGATTTAAGATCTAATCAATTATCTGGTAATTTAATTGATTATCAAAATATACCTTTACTCAAAGAATTATTACTTAGTAATAACTCTTTAAGTGGTAGTATTCCTGATTTTTCTGGCATGCCTCTTTTACAAGAAGTTTGGTTATTTAATAATGAATTTTCAGGTACACTTAATAATTTCACTAATCTTTCTAACTTATATTCGTTAAGAGCCAGTGATAATGATTTGGATTCGATTGCTCCATTAACCAATTTAACCACCTTAGGAGTACTTCAGATTAGGCACAATCAACTTTCTTTTGATGATATTTTAAATAATATTTCTACAGCTAGTTCCATTTATGAATATGATAACCAAGACTCTCTTGAAAACATTCAAAATATCTCTTTGAATATAGGTGATAATTATAGCTACACTTTAAGTTTTGATAAAAGTGTTTCCTCAAATACTTATCAATGGTATAAAGATGGCATACCTATTTTAGGAGCAAATACCAATCAACTTACTATTTCAAGTGCAACTTTTACTGATGGAGGGCGCTATGATTGCCAGGTCACTAATTTTGTAGCTAATGCTGAAATTTTAAACACACGACCAATTTTCATTTCAGTTAACTCAGCTTGTAGTCAAGCTGATTCATTAACTCTAGTAGATTTATATAATTCAACTAATGGTTCTTCATGGATAACATCTTGGAATTTAACACAACCTATGAACACCTGGCATGGTGTTTCACTGAATGCATCTCGTTGTGTTGACTCTTTATTTTTATCCTCTAATGGTTTAACAGGGACAATACCCAATCTAAATTTAGAAAATATTCAATTTTTATCATTAGACAACAATAATCTAAGTAGTAGTATTCCCAATTTTAACTCAATGCCTCAACTAACTTTTTTATCATTGCAGGGCAATAACTTAACTGGTGCAATGCCTAATTTTAATTTGTTATACAATTTGCAAGTTATCAATCTTTCAGAAAATAATTTGAATGGAGCAGTACCAGATTTATCTGCTTTATACTTTTTAGAATTGTTAGATTTAAAAAATAATCAGTTCACTAGTTTACCTGATTTTTATTCAAACTATAATTTAAAATTTTTAAATGCGGACTCTAATCAACTCACTTCTTTTCCAAATTTTGGTGGTTTACCTTTAGAAACATTGATTTTGAGTAATAATCAAATCAGTGGTACAGTTCCTGATTTTAGTTTAAATAATTTAGAAACACTCAGTTTACACTACAATCAGTTAGACAATATTCCTAATTTTACAGGAATAGGCAATTTAAAAATGCTTCTAATACATCATAATAAATTTTCTAATCTGCCTGCTTTCTCGAATTTATCAAATTTAGAAACCTTTGATGTCAAAAGAAATCAACTTACTTTTGAAGATATTATTCCCAATTTAGGTGTCGCAAGTGTTGATTATGTTTATACTCCACAAGACTCTATTGGTACGATACAAACTACTAATTTAACTTCTTGTACTTCTTACACCATTGATTTAGGAATTGATAATACTGTCAGTACTAATGAATATTTTTGGTCAAAAAATGGTAGTAGGGTCGATACAACTATAATTAATCAATTAGATTTCCCATCTATTCTCTCTCCTAATGCTGGCACATATACCGTAGAAATTACCAATGCTAGTGCACCAAACTTAACGCTTTACGCTCGTCCAATCACATTAAATATTCATCTTGCTACTATCAATAACTGTCCAAATAATATAACAGTCAATACTATCGCTAACGATTGTATACAAACTGTAAATTGGACAGAACCAACAGCCATAGATATAGCTAATAACAATCTTAGTTATACTTTCCGTTCTCATGCACCAGGAAGCACATTTTTACGAGGTATAACACCTGTGAAGTATGTATTTTGTGAACATCCAGATACTTTAGTTTGCGAATTCAATGTAATTGTTGAAGATAATGACAACCCTAGTTTTAGTTATTTCCCAAATGATACAACAGTTTATATTCATAATAGTAGTTGTCAAAAAATTGTTAGTTGGAGTCCTCCGACTTTCTTCGATAATTGTCCTGGACCAATTATTTCATCTAGTCATTCCTCTGGAAGTCCTTTTCCTAAAGGAACAACAACAATCACTTATACATTATCGGATAGCTCTGGGAATTCTATTCAACAATCATTTAATATTACTGTATTAGATACTGTTCCACCAATTTTCACCTATTTTCCAGACGATACAACAATTTATGCTGATGTAAACTGTCAAAAGAACATAACTTGGTCAACACCTATTGGAATCGATAATTGTGGTGCAATTTTAAATTCTATTCCTAATATTTCCAATGGCTCAAGTTTCATAAGAGGGACTCATACTATTACTTATACACTTCAAGATAGTAGCGGAAATAGTAATAGTCAAAGCTTTAATATTACAGTATTAGATACAACAAAGCCTATTTTTACCTATTTTCCAAATGATACAATCGTTAGTGCAAATAGCAGTTGTATGACAAACGTCACTTGGACAGAACCAATAGTAGGTGATAATTGTAATGCCAATACACCATTCTCGACTACTCCTAATGGTAGTAATTTTAATTTAGGTGAAACTTTTGTTGTTTATACCGTTTATGATGATGCTCAAAATCAACGAATTGATAGTTTTAAAATCACAGTTGTAGATAATCAACCTCCCTATTTCACCTATTTTCCAAATGATACCACGGTTTACACGGATTTAAATACTTGTGAAGCAGTAGTTACTTGGAGTCCTCCAATTGGAAGTGACGATTGTGGAAACACTTCTTTAACTTCCAATCAAGTTTTAAGTACTTTTCCTAAAGGAATAACTGAAATCATTTATACTTTAGTTGATGAAGCTGGAAATGAGTTAAAAGACACTTTGACTATCACTGTTGAGGATAATCAACCACCAACAACTATTTATTTTCCCAATGATACCACAGTGTATGTCAATAATAATTGTGATATAACAGTAAGTTGGACACTTCCTATTTTAGATGATAATTGTGATCCAAATCCTCAAGCTAATTCATCATCACCTAGTTCAGGAAGCATATTTACAATTGGTGTTACTAATATAAACTACATATTAACAGATATTGATGGAAATCAAAATAGTGCTAATTTTAGTATCACTGTTTTAGACACTATTGCGCCAATAATTAGTAATTGTCCTCCTGACACTATTTTTAGTTGTGAAAATCAAGTTTTTTGGGTAGCACCAACAGCAACCGATAATTGTACACCAACAGCACAAATCAGTATAACTAATCCCAATTACAATTCTGGTGATATTTTTCCAGTAGGAGCAACACCATTTCAATACATTTTCGCTGATGCCAGCGGAAATACAGACACTTGTAAAATAGTTGTTTACGTTTATCCTCCTATTACTAGTAATAGCTCTAATACAATGGTTAGCTGTAATGGTGGTAATGATGGAACAGCAACCATTTCACCAACCAATGGACAAACACCATTTACTTATCAATGGAATACAACTCCTATTCAAACAACAATCACAGCCACTAATCTAACCGTAGGAACTTATGAAGTAACAATCACTGATGCTAATAATTGCACTAATATAGAAAGTGTAACTATTAGCGAGCCAACAGCTATTGTTACAACTATAATGCTTGATAATGATGTAACTTGTAATGGTGGCAACGATGGCGCTGCAACACTTACATCTATTGGAGGAACTCCTCCTTTTACTTATTTATGGGACAATGGTGAAACAACTACCTCAGCCACCCAACTCAATGTAGGTTGGCATTATATCACTGTAACTGATAATAATGGTTGTATCAAAATAGACTCCATTAATATCAATGAACCCATAGCTATGAGTTCTACTTTAACTATTGACTCATTGAGTTGTAATCATTTACTAGGGCAACCTAATGATGGAAAAATAGTGGTTACACCAATTGGTGGAACCACTCCTTATTCTTACCAATGGACAGGAAATATTTCTAATTCTGAAACGGCTGATAATTTAGGACTTGGAAATTATTCGGTTACAATCACAGATATTAATGGTTGTACAACTACCAATACAGGTACTATTCACGAGCCTCCAATTCTACAAGTTAATGTAACTATTGATCAACCAACAGATTGCCAAGGTGGTCCAACAGGAATAGCAACTGTCAATGTTAATGGTGGTACTCCAACTTATACTTATCAATGGAGTAATACTAGTAATACAATGACAGTTTCCAATCTAACACCAGGAAATCATTCAGTTACGGTTACTGATTATGGTGGTTGTGTAGTTGGAGCAGTTTTCAATATGCCTGAATATCCTAGAATTGACAAAGACTCTATTAGAAAAACAGATATTACATGTACAGATGCAAATGGTAATCCTGCTAATGATGGTACAGGTAGTATTTATATCTCTGGAGGAACACTTCCATATACCTATTTATGGACAAATGGAAATACCACCGCTACTGCTACAAATTTAGATGCTGGGCTACATTTTGTTACTGTAACCGATATTACTGGTTGCACTTGGATTGATAGTGTAATGATTGCAGAGCCGCCACCTTTTATAGTCAATACAACTACTTTTTCTGATACCTGTGGTTTAAGTCTTGGAACTATTCAAACAACTACTGTAGGAGGAACATTTGGCTATACTTACAACTGGAGTACTGGACAGACCTCTTCGGATTTAAGTAACCTTCTTACTGGTAATTATGATTTGACAGTTACTGATGCAAATGGTTGTATAGAGATTTCTAGTAATATTATTGTTGGAAATACTTGTGACTCCTGTTTATTATTCAATCCAATCTCATTTATCACGACAAATTTATTTGAATATAATTGTATTGGAAATGGTCAAGCGGAGGTGATAATTTCTATTCAAGGAGGAAAACCTGAATTTGATAATTTTAGTGATTATACATTAAACTTAGCAGGTTCTTCTATCAATGGAGAAAATGGTATTTATAAAGATGCAAGTGGTATTTTTTCATTTATAGTGAATAATGGTGATAATTGGAATATTTCAATAACTGATGATTTAAATTGTTCTATAGTCAGTTTAGATGAAATTTTTATTGAAAGTATCAATACTTGTCCAAATTTTTGTGATTTATATCCATTAAACACAACAATCAGCAATGATACAATCATTTTATTGGGAGATAATACTCCTTTGTTTATTACAGGTGGGCTGTCTTACAATTGGTTTCCTGCCAATACCTTAAGTTGTAATGATTGTGCGACACCAATTGCTCAACCTAATGAAACTACTACTTATACTGTCATTTCTACTGGTTCAAATGGTTGCACCGCTACTGATACTGTTAATGTGATGATAACTATAGTTCCAGATCCAAATATTTTTGTAAAATACAACAACGGAATTACAGGCAATCAAGATGGAATAAATGACAATTTGATTTTTGAAAACCTTCATTTATACCCAAAAAATGAGTTAGTTATTTTCAATCGTTATGGCAGTATTGTCTACCAAGCAAGTCCATATCAAAATGAATGGAATGGCACTTTTCAAGGTGTACCACTACCCGAAGGTGTTTATTATTTCATTTTAAGAACAGATCTCAATAATACAGAAACACTAAGAGGTTCTGTAACTATTGTCAAATAAAACCTTTTGAAGAATAAAATGAGAAACATAATATATATTATCACATTCATATTGGCTAATCAGGTTACAGTTTCTGCTCAACAACTGCCATTTCTTGCACAATATCGAGAAAATCATATTCTCATCAATCCTGCAAGTATTAGTGTAAACTATACACATCGAAATAGTGGTTTATCAACAGGTGTTTTGGGTCGATACCAATGGCTAGAGTTACCAGATGCACCACGTACCCAAACAGCTTATGGTAGTTATATTTGGGAAGATAGAAACCTTGCTTTTGGTGGCTTTCTTATTAACGACCAAACTGGGCCAATTGCTTTTTCTGGTGCTTATGGTCAACTTGCTTATGTTTTAGAACTTAGTTCTTATGGTCATCGTATTTCTGGCGGTCTTAATTTAGGTTTAGTACAATATCGTACTCGATTTGATAAACTCAATTTTATAGATAATACAGATCCAGATATTATCAATCATACACAAATTTATCCTGATGTTGGTTTAGGTGTATATTATCACTACGACAAATATTTCTATGCAGGAATTTCTGTTCCACAAGTATTAGGACTTAACCTAAATGTCAAAACACCTGATGAGCAAGATTTTCAAATCCAACGTTATCAACATGGTTATTTTATTATGGGAGGTTATTTCGGTATCGGTGAGAGTAGTTTTTTAGAACCTGCAACTTGGGTTCAATATACACCTGATGCACCACTTAATATCAACTTTAGTATTCGTATGCTTATTGCATTAGGTTATAATTTTGAAATGTGGTTTGGGACAGGCTATTCACTTAGTAATATGGGTAGGTTTGAATTTGGATTTACATTGATGGACATGCGTTTATTTAATGCCTTTGATGGTCTTAAAATGAGCATAAGTTATGACCATACTTTTGCCAATTTTGCACCACAGGTTGCAGGAGCATACGAATTACATATTGGTTACTACATTGATATTTGATTTCCAATAGACATTGTTCATACACTTTAGGGTGTATTTGTATTAATATTGTTCAATTGTGGGCAATTGACCATTTCTTTACCAAAATTTTCATCTAAAAATTTAGCAACTTGCTGAATATTAGAGGCATCCAATTGAATATTTTTAAAAACAATTTTTCCATTTACAGGATGATCAAAAGCAATCCTATTATAAACAAAACGCAATCTGTTTTGATATGAAAAATCAATGCGTTTTTGGCGAAAGCCTTTGCAAATATTTAAATAATAATCTTTAGCTGTGAAAATAATAGATGGAATATAAAAAATATAACGTGTCAACCAATGCACACTCATCATTAAAAAAAACATTAATGGATAAATATTATCACGAAATAACCAAGCTAAAAAAATAAAAGCTAAAAAAGCATACAAGTTTTTTTTTCGATTACTAGCACTTTTCTTTAAAAGCAATACTTCATTTGACTTTTCTTTTCTTTTCAAGATTGTATATTTATAAAAACGATGTAAAAAAGTACCTATTAATAAAAAACCAAAACCAATATCACTAAACTCACCAAATACAAACATCACCAACAAAATTCCACCAAACAGCCAAAAGTGTCTAACAAAATGACTATAGCTACTCCAAAAGTAATTAAGATCCCATTTTAATGCTTTCCATGAAATTGTTCTATCCATTATTCTGTTTTTTGATTGTGATGAATAGTTTGAATTGAAAATGAAGTAATTATTGTCCATTTCCTCCAGTCAAATAAAACTTTTGTTTGGCATAGGGTGAGAAATAAGGTAGATCAAACCAAACCCATTCTCTTTGATTATAAGCAATACTTTTAATGCCAAGCCATGGAATATTATTGCTTCTATTGGTAAAACTTACATCTAGTGTAAATCCTCCTAAGTTACCATTATTTACTTTTCGTAAGCCCCAATTATATTTCATAAACACATAGCCGCTTTTCAGATCCATATAGTCATTTTCAAACATCAAACTTGTTGTTATCATCTGATGTGGTCGTTTTCCGCCTCGCATTAATATAAAATAATAGGATCCTGACACACCTGCGTTTCTTATTTTTGAAGGATCGTTAGTCACCGAAGTTGTTAAATCTAAATCAACACCCAAGTTAAATAAACCTCCAAAAGTAAAACCTAAAGAAACCGAAGGAGTCACATAGAGTTTTTGAAAAGGCTCATCTTGAGCTATTAATACTGTTGAGAATACTAAAAAAATGATCGTCATTAAGCGTCTCATAATTGTTGTTTTAAGACAATATTAATTATATCTTTCGGAAATTTATATAAAATTTAATGTGATAGCGACTCAATTCTGTATCAATGCAACTAGAAACACAAAATTCTGAATTAAAACGAGACATTTCGCTTTATGGTTTAATCATGATAGCGGCTGGCTCTTCTATTGGTTCTGGTATCTTTTTGACTCCACAAGAAATCGCCAGTACTTTGCCATTTCCAAGATTAATTATCATCGCATGGATAATTGGAGGAATTGTTGCGTTGACTGGTGCTTTGACTTTTGCCGAATTAGGTGCAAAATTTCCTAAAACAGGTGGTGTTTATGTTTTTCTAAGAGAAGCTTATGGCAATACTGTCGCTTTTATGTATGGTTGGGTTGTACTAACTGTAATGACCACAGGTTCATTAGCAGCACTTGGGCTAGGCTTTGCTCAGTATTTTTGTAAATTAGTGGGTTTAAGTCCTGATTGGTATGTTTTGGTTGGTATATTCACTATTTCATTTTTGACCATTATCAATGCTTTTGGTGTGAAAATTAGTGAAATAGTTGCAGCATCTTTAACAACTACAAAGCTCATTGGCATAGCTATCATTATTATTTTAGGCTTGTTTTTTATTCCAGTTGAAGTACCTGTTATTGAGCTTTGGCAGCCTAAAAACACTGAAAATCATAATTTGATTAAGGGATTTGCAATTGCACTCATTGGTGTACTTTGGTCTTATGGTGGTTGGCACCACGCTTCATATTTAGCTGGAGAAACTAAAAATCCACAAAAAACAGTTCCAAAGGCAATGATCATTGGTGCATCAATTGTAGCCATCACCTATATTCTATCCAATATTGCTTACCACAATCTACTTTCTGTAGAAGAAATTCAAAATTCTAGTACTGTTGCAGCAGATGCTGTTTCTAAAATACATGCTTCTGGCGGTTTTTTCATTTCATTACTAATTGCCATTTCCATTTTTGGAACAACTAGTATTTTCACTATGTCTGC
>CAYLSF010000120.1:0-2057 GCA_964385675.1 uncultured Saprospiraceae bacterium | reverse complement strand
AGTAATTTTATGTTTGATAGTGTAGCTGATTTTAAGAAAAAGCGAGAGGATGAAAAAAATAACCATATTTACACTAGAGGAAATAATCCAACAGTTCAAATTTTAGCAAAAAAGCTAGCTGCTCTTGAAGGAGCAGAAGATGCACTTTTAGTCGCAAGTGGCGCGGCTGCTATTTCCAATAGTGTTATTGCAAATGTAAAAGCTGGCGACCATGTGGTTTGTGTAAATAATGCCTATTCTTGGGCTAATCATCTATTAAAGAAGCTCTTACCACGTTTTGGTGTTACTACTACTTTCATTGAAGGAGATGATATTAACAACTTTAAAAATGCGATTCAAGATAATACAGTTCTATTCTATTTAGAAAGCCCTAGTTCATTACTTTTCACTTTACAGGATTTAAAAGTAGTGGCGCAACTAGCCAAACAACATAATATTATCACCATTTTAGATAATAGCTATGCTTCGCCATTATCCCATTCGCCCATTAAGCAAGGTATTGATATTGTTCTACATTCTGCCACCAAACACATTGGTGGGCATAGTGATGTAGTAGCTGGAGTTATTGCGTCCAACAAAGCGATGATTGAAAAAATATTCCATAATGAATATATGACCCTTGGTAATATCTTAGCTCCAAATGCTGCTTGGTTACTACTACGTGGTTTACGAACTATTGAAATTCGTATAAAAAGAACTTCTGCAACCACTCAAAAAATTATTCAATTTCTTGAAAATCGCTCTGAGGTAGCTTGTATTTTTTATCCTTTTCATCAATCACATCCACAACATGATTTGGCTTGGCAACAAATGCGCTATCCAATGCCAATGTTTTCTGTTTTATTTAAAAATCAAGAAGAAGCAAAAATAGATGCTTTCTGTGACGCATTAGAATATTTTTTATTAGCAGTATCTTGGGGCGGTCATGAGTCTTTAGCTTTACCGCTCGCTGTGGAGCACCAAGGAAGGTCATTATATTTGGTGCGTTTTTATATTGGTTTGGAAAGTGAAGAAGTATTGATTGGTGATATTAAAAAAGCTTTGAATGCTCTATAAGAAAAGTAACCTGTATATAATAGCCAGTTTTTTTTCAAATATTTTCAAAAAAATATACAAAAAATATTAATCTGTCAATGTTCGTATGTTTTCATTTTAAGTATTGATATTATTAGGTTATGAATTTTATTTATTGTTTTATAATGTCACATATTCTAAAAATGTGTGAATGAAAGGTTGTTTAAAAAGGTGCTTCTTTGAACCAACAAACAAACACAAACATAATAAACGCAAACAAATGAAAAATTTATTTACAATCTTCACACTTTTAGTTTTCTTCTCAGTATCTACATTTGCAGCTAAGTCTTACCAAGGTTATGTTATCTTAAACAATGATGAAAAAGTAGAAGGCACTATCACTATGTTGAGTCCTTCATTAAACGAGGTTAAAGTAAAATTCACTTCTGAGGCAGGTAAAAAAGTAATTTACAAAGCAAAAGAAGTTAAAGAATATGGTTTCCAAGTAGAAAAGTGGAATAGCAAAACACGTACTCACGAAGTTAACAATATCACTTATGTACGTCAAAATGTGGAGCGTTCTCCAATCGCTTTCGGACCAACCAATGTTTTAGTAGAGCGTCAAGTAGCAGGAACAGTAAATATGTACAACCACTTTGTTGAGCAAAATACTAATACTCAAAATCCTTTCATTCATGTAGTATTAGTAGAAAAAGAAATTGGTCAATTATTAGAAGTTACAAAATCAAATTACAGAATAATTTTAAAAGAAATGACTGCTGATTATCCTGAATTAGCTGCTAAAATCGGTTCTAAAGGATATGGTTTCAAGCACATCGCTCAAATCATCAATACTTACAACAACTGGATGTCTAATAATGGTGAAGAGGTGGTTTTAGGTATGAAATAATAAAATCATTAAAGTGTTTGTCAAGGTTTTAAATTTTAAAAACATCCCAATTAACTAAAGAAATTTAAGAGTTTTACTTTGTTTGCTTATTGTCGAAAGGCGTTTATTCCATAGAATAAACGCCTTTTCCTTT
>CAYLSF010000119.1:0-11390 GCA_964385675.1 uncultured Saprospiraceae bacterium | reverse complement strand
CTTCGCCATTAATGAAATGCTGACAAATCCACATCAAGGATTGACAGCAAAAAATGACCAAAATCATTATGCACAAATCCACTTATTTTATCATTTAGCTCTTAATGGAGATTTATTCTTTTTAGATTGGTCAAAAAAATCAAAACCTCGGTTTGCCCCAAATCGAGTGACTATAAAGCGATTTAAAACCCTGAATATTACGGAACAGTATTTATTTTTATTTCAATGCTTTTATGTTTATTCAGATTTTGAATTGATTAGTCAAGAAGAACGTACATATTTTGATACAAGCACAACAGACGAAAATTTAAAGATGTTGTCTCAATTAGAAGCAGATAAACCTTATGGTATTAATTGGAGAAGTAAGGTTAAACCTAAAATAGAATTAAGTTTTGGGGCTTTATCTGGACAACTTAGCTTTTTACTTTATGGTCAATATTTTGGACTTTGGATAATTAAGGAATCGACTGAAGCAAAGGATTATAGAACACGAACTTATTTTGTGGTGGATAGCTTAATGTTAACCAAATTTGGAAAAAACTTTATTACTTATTTAGTAGAACATACTCCCGTCAAACTTTGGAACCAACCATATCGCTATAAGGAAGGGGATCGTTCCCCATTAGGTGTACCTTTTGATGACAAAATTTATGATTATCTTGAAGCAGGAAAAGATATTGAACCGCTAAAGGAAAAAATGGAAGCTCAATATCAACCTTTTTTTACCGTTTTAAAACCGTTTTTTGGAGAGGCTATTCAGGCTGATTTTGAAGTGAAACTTAAAAAAGTAGTTAAAAAAGGTAATTATACGGTAGAAGTGGAAATGGCTTATATCACACCCAAAGTGACAAGAACAATACAATTGAGTGGCGATTCCTCTTTAGAAGAATTACACGATGCTATTATTGAATCGGTGGGTTTCGATGACGATCATTTATATGCTTTTTACATGGACAAAAGTAAAAGTCAAGTTTATAGTCGATACTATGAGTATGGAGAACCGCCTTTTGCAAGTGATTTTACTTTAGAAGAGCTTAATCTTACGCCCAATAAACGATTTTATTATACCTTCGATTTTGGAGATAATTGGCAATTTATTATTACTGTTAAAGATTTTGAAATCTCTGAGAAACTTTTGAGTGAGCCAAAATTGATAGCACAAAAAGGAGAAAGTCCAGAGCAATATCCGTCTTGGGACGAAGATGAATGGTAACCTTTCAATACAATTTTTAAAACTATGATCAATCTAATCCAAAACGCTACAAAATACACCAGGCGAATTGCGATAAAAAGCAATGGACAAGCTTATACGTATCAAGATGTATTGACAGCTTCTGAAAGTATTGCGGTGCAATTATTGAATGGACGAGTCGATTTAGAGGAGGCTAGAATTGCTTTTTTAGTGACACCTAGTTTTGAGTATGTGCAATTGCAATGGGGCATTTGGAGGGCAGGAGGAATCGCTGTTCCGTTATGCACCAAACATCCTTTACCGTCGATTCAATATGTACTAGATGATACACAGGCAGAAATTATTATCTATGCCAAACCCTATGAAACCTTATTAAGCCCACTTTTTGAACAGGAGCAATACAGATTTATTCCACTAGAAAGGTTCACGCATCAAACTGGAAACCTACCCGATATAGCCTTATCTCGTAGGGCAATGATTTTATATACAAGCGGCACTACAGGCAATCCTAAAGGCGTGGTTTCTACGCATCAAAATCTAGAATATCAAATCACTTCATTGACGACTTCATGGGAATGGCAACAGGACGATCATATTTTAAATGTATTGCCGATGCATCATGTACATGGCATCGTTAATGTGACCTTGTGTGCGTTATGGAGTGGGGCGTGTTGTGAATTTCTACCCAAATTTGATAGTCAAGCTGTTTTTGATATTTTTCTGCAACAAGAAGTGAATCTCTTTATGGCAGTCCCAACGATTTATTTCAAATTGATTGCCTATTGGAATGACTTGCCTAAAACTGAGCAACAAGCTATTTCTAAAGTCTTAAACAACTTTAGATTAATGGTGTCAGGGTCGGCTGCGTTACCAATTTCTGTCTTAGAAAAATGGAGAACGATTAGCGGACAAACCCTACTAGAACGATATGGCATGACAGAAATGGGTATGGCAATTAGCAATCCCTACCGAGGAGAACGGAAGCCAGGGCATATTGGGCAACCCTTAAAAAATGTTATCGTTCGCATAGCCAATGAACAGAATCAACCCGTCGCTGATGGAACATCAGGCGAAATACAAGTCAAAGGGCCAAATATTTTTAAAGAATATTGGCAAAAACCAGCCGCAACACAAAAGACTTTTACAGTTGATGGGTGGTTTAAAACGGGAGATATTGCCGTTTTTGAAAATGGAGCCTATCGCATTTTAGGGCGAAATTCAGTGGATATTATTAAGTCAGGAGGCTATAAAATATCTGCCTTAGAAATAGAAGAGGTCTTACGCTTACATCCTGCTATTAAAGAGTGTGGTGTAGTCGGTATTCCCGATGATGAATGGGGCGAAATTATAGGGGCAAGTTTGATTTTAGCTACCGAAACGATTGATTTAGATGCTCTAAAAGAATGGTTAAAAGAGCGATTGCCTCGCTATCAGTTGCCTCGTAAATATATTTTTCAATCCGATTTACCTCGAAATGTTATGGGGAAAGTGACGAAGAAGGAGTTGAGGAAGTTATTTTGATTTTATTGAATCGTATTTTCAATATGAAATCGTTATTTTTACAATGACATAAATTATATATAATGAATTTACTCATAGATAAAGTCAGAATTAAAAATTTCCGATCCCTAAAAAATGTTGAAGTTTCACTTCAACCTATCACTCTTTTGGTAGGTGCTAATAATTCGGGTAAAACAACATTTTTGAAAGCACTCAATATTGCCTTAGGAGTGAGTAAACAACGCTTAACGAAAGATGATTTATTTATTAATCAAAAAGGAGAACAAGAAGATAAAACAATTAGTATAGATATAAGAATAGTGCCAATTGATGAAAATAAGATTAGGGTAGAAAAATTTAAACAACCATGGAGAGGTATCTTTGGTACTAATGTACAAGATGATATTGATAATGGAGATTTTTTTGCTTTCAGAACTGAAATCATATTTAAAGGCAATAGCGACAAGTATGATACCAACTATTATTTTTTAAATAATTGGGAAAACCCCAACCCGCAAGCTGGTGACACATTGACAAGTACAGCACGTCAGTTCATTTTATTATATTTTTTAGATGCTCAAAGAGACTTGGAACAAGATACCAAATTACGAGGTTCTTATTTTGGACGTTTAGCTGTTCAGCTAGAAAAAGGTTATGACAAACAGAAAAGAGAAGAAATTATTCAATCAGTCAAGGATTTGAATGATAAGACCATTGACAATTCCGAAGTTTTAACACATCTAAAAGAAGAATTGTCTAAATTGAATCAAACGACAAGCACTATGGGAGAAGGAGTGAGTTTAAGTCCTTTTCCGTTAAAAATTAGAGATTTGCATAAGGGAATGCAAGTTAATTTTCAGGATAATGGGTCAGATACTTTTAGTTTGGAATATCATGGAATGGGAACAAGAAGTTGGGCTTCCATCTTATCATTTGGTGCTTTTATTAAGTGGGAAGCTGCTGAAAATAAAAATAAGCAAGGATATTTTCCTGTATTGGCATTAGAAGAACCCGAAGCACATTTACACCCAAATGCACAACGAACACTTTACCAACAACTTAAAGGTATTTATGGGCAGAAAATTATAAGTACACACTCTCCTTATGTGGTTGGACAAGCTGAACTTGGAGAATATGTTTTTTTTACCAAAAAGACAGATGAAGTTATAGTATCAGGAATTCCTAATCTTGATGAAATGAAAATTCATCAACAACAAGCAATGAAAAGTTTCGTAGTGGATAAGCGTGGAGATATTTTATTTTCACGTTTAGTCGTTTTAGCAGAAGGCGAAACTGAAGAACGGTTTTTAAATATTTTAGCACAAAGGTATTTTGAGCATTTCCATAGCTTAAGTGTCAATATCATTGGTTGTGGCGGTTCAAATTATAGATATTTTATTAAACTTTTACAAGCAGCTAATATTCCTTTTTTAGTATTTAGTGATTATGACAATATAGAAACAAGAACAAAAGTTAATCGCCAATTAATGGACTGTGGTTTAGACCCACAAAATTGTAGTGAACTGATTGATTTAGAAGAAGATATTGAAAATTATTTAATTACAACAGGTTATGAAAATGAGTTAAGACAAGCTGCTCAACAATTCATACCTCATTGGTTTTCAAGCAGAAAGATAAGGCAGCGAGAACTAAATAAAATAAGTACGACTGATGGTTTAAGGTCTTTTTTGAAAAAATATAAAACTAAACTAGCACCAATTTATGGTGATATTTTATATCATTTGGAAGATGGAAGAAATTTTCCGCCTAAGTTACATACCTTATTTTCGGAAATAGATATTATTTTAAATTTAAATCAATGAAACAGGTACTATCTAGAGAACAACAAGATATTGCCTTTTTCAACGATTGCAAGGGGGCAATTTTAGTAGAAGCATCCGCAGGAAGTGGAAAAACGCGTATTTTGACGGAAAGAGTGCGTCACTTGATTACAGAAAGAGAAAACAAGTTTTTTTCTGTGTTGTGTCTCACTTTTACAAATAAAGCAGCGGATGAAATGAAGGAACGATTAAGAGGAGATATTCCTAAATTAGAGGAACGTGTCTTTATTGGTAATTTCCATGAGTTTTGTTTGAATCAGATTATTCGTACGAAACGGCAGGTTATTGGTTTAAATGAAATGCCTCACATTTTTAATGAAACAGATAAACGAAAAATTATCGAAGAGGTCATCTTGATGAATGAAGATTTAAAAAAAACACATTCATTTTTAGATGAACTTGATATTGAGAAACGTACTAAAAAACAGCAAGGTCTAATTAGTAAATGTGCTGATTTTATAAGTCGAGCTAAACGAGCATTGACTATAGTTCCCGATGAAATAGAGGAGTTTGAAAACTGGGGAGAAAAGAATACCTATCTGTACAAAAACTATAATTATAAGCTAGAAAACCAAAATGCAATAGATTACGATGATATATTATTGTATGCTTATCGTATTCTTGTGACGCAACCTCGAGTAGCTGAATTGTACCGTGATTTGTATGAATATATTTTAGTAGATGAAGCACAAGATTTGAATTATGCACAATACCAAATTTTACGTGTAATTTGTGGAGAGACGCAGAAAAACGTAATGATGGTGGGCGATCCTAAGCAAGCTATTTATGCGTTTAATGGGGCAAGTTCTGATTATATGCAAAAGCAATTTGTTAAGGATTTTGGGGCTGTAAAAAAAGAAATAAAACATAATTATCGTTCTTCTACTAAGGTCTTGGAATTAGCACAGCATATTCAACCGAATGGAGGGATTCCAAATAACTATTTTCAAGGTAAACGAGAGATACACGCTTTTAAAGATGAAAAAGAAGAAGCAGAGTGGATTATTTTTAAAATTAAAGAGTGGTTAAAACTTGGATATTACAAAGAAGAAAATAAGACATTCAAAATTCCAATAGGACTAGAAAATATTGCTATACTTAGTCGTACTAGATATATTTTTAAAGATTTAATTGAAGCATTGGAAAAAGATGAACTGTTAAAGAATCAGTTTTATTTGAGAAAAGGTAGTGAAAAGTATGAACCAGAAACATCTTTTATAAAGATATTGGACTGGGGATTAAGGGTTATTACTAATCCTTTGGATGTTCTTCATTTTACCCAAATTTATATTTTACTAAATATTCCCATTCCTAAGACTGGTAAGCAGCTAGATAATCTATTTCAAATAGATAAATATGCTAAATATGCTCTTTTAACTAAGAAACAGATTTCTTTACTTGTGAAAAGTTGGAAACAAGCTGAAGCTAATCCTAAAAGATTAGAAATCATATTATCTGATATAAAATCTGAACTAGATAATCTGGAGATAGAAGATGAAGCGAAAGCAGCTATTTTGTTTGATATTAAAGAACTTGAGAAACTATGGAATGGATTTTTAACTAATATAAGTTACAACAAACAATCTTTATCTAATTTTCGATATTTCTTAGCCATGCAAAGTGTTGACCAAAATAAAAAAGGATTAACGCTTTCTACTATACATACAGCAAAAGGGTTAGAGTATGAAATTGTTTTTTTAATAGGAATGAATAATGGGGTGCTACCATTCTATAGGGCAAATACCAAAAAGGAACTAGACGAAGAGAAAAATAATGCTTATGTTGCTGTAACAAGAGCAAAATATTGTATTTATACAACTTATCCTTCATATAGAACCATTTGGAATAAATCAAGGCAACAACAAGTATCTAAATTCATTAAAAATTTTAAGGAGATTTAGTAGTTCGAAAATAGACTTACTATTAATTTATGGTTCTTTGAAAAATTCCGTGTTTTGAGTGAACGAAAAAGTAAATTTGACACTTCCTATGGTCGTTTTCAAATATCCTTTTACATTCACCACGGAATTTTTCAAAGAACGTAATTTATTCAATAAGGCATACTTTTATTGTCTTACTTTGTAATTGGAATATCCAAACCAAAAATTTTAAAACCAAATTCACCATGTTTAAAAAAGGATGCCTAATCTCACTAGGAATATTAGCCATAGTCATTATTGTCGGTTATTCCTATATACAACGCCGCTTAACGCAATTGAAACCGAGTCCAACCATTGCAGAAACGCCTACGACTATTATTGGCTTTAATCATATTGGCTTATCCGTTCAAAACTTGGATAAAATGCTTGAGTTTTATCAAAAAGCCACCAATTTTGAACTAATTAGTCGAGAAAAAGTGAGGGGTAATGAAGCTGCAAATCAACTATTTGGTGTGGATAGCATCAGCTATGAAGTAGCAACTTTAAAATCCCCCAATTTCTTATTAGAACTCACACAATTCGATAATCAAACAGACACCATTATTGAAAAAATGATGCCTTACGGGCCAGGCATGACGCATACTTGTTTTCAAACCGCTGCAAAAAATTCTGGCTATGATAAATTTGTAAACGCAGGTGTGGAAATGTGGACACGTGGAGACGAACCCATTGACTTAGGCGGATATGGGGTAACCTATGCGTATGCACACGATCCAGAAGGGAATATGATGGAATTAGAGCAAATGTCTGATTTTATTATTTGGTTAAAAATTGGAACAGAGTGGTCGGATAACTATAAAATGTGGATGACACAAGTGGCACTGATGACGCCAGACGTAAAAAGATTAGCAGAATTTTATGAAAGTGTATTAGAAATAGCACCATATAGGTTAAGTGATTATCCACCGAGTGAGGTGATTTCTCAAGTGGCAAATCTAGATAGTATTGGATTAAAAGGAGCTTGGTTTATGCTGGATGGCAAAGAGAAAAAAATGGAACTCTTTCAATATACAGGTCAACATCCTACGCCCAATACTCTTTCTAAAAGAAAACCCACTGATTTGGGGTATTCCTATTCACTTGAAGTGCTGGATATTCAAAAAGAATATGAGCGTTTGAAGGGAAAAGGCGTAGCATTTTTAAGTGAACCACAGCAATTAGGAAAATTTTGGAGGGTCTATGCAAATGATGTAGATGGTAATGTTTTCTCCTTGCGACAAGCTATTGATACGGCGTTTTCTGCTCCGAATATTATGATGGAAGAGTAAGAAAGCTAAAAATAGGCAGTGAATAGTATGCGGTTTTATCGAATGGACGTAAACTTTATTTTTAAATTTTCACGAAGTAAAAAATTGACGAATACGATGTTTACTAAACTTTTAAGATTTTTTAAAGAAGTACAGCGTGAGAATTTTGACTTTTGTAAAAACTAAGGTCTTGTAAAATATTGATAATGAGGTCTTTAAGATAAGGGCTAAGTTTACTAAACCTCTAAGATTTAGTAAACTTGATTTTCGTAAAAGACTAAAAACTAACCACTTACTATTTGGTATCTTATCGAATATCGAAAGCTTGGTATCAAAAGTTTAGTAAAATAGCCTTTAAAAGTATTTTAAAAAATTAGAGTTAAACGGAGCGGTTTATACTAATATCAGATAAACTCGCGACGAGCAACTCGCAACAAAAAAATATGAATTTTTTCAATTTAACAGGAAAAGTAGCTTTAGTAACAGGTGGAAACGGGGGAATCGGATTAGCTTATGCTAAAGGCTTAATAAAAGCAGGAGCAAAAGTGGCGATTTGGGGACGAAATACCACCAAGAATGAAGCTGCTATGAAGGAGTTGGAAGCATTGGGAGGTGAAGCAAAGGATTTTGTATGCGATGTAATGGACACCGAAAGCGTAGATGCTGCTTTTGAAGCAACCATGCAGCATTTTGGTCAGGTTGATATTTGCTTTGCGAATGCAGGTGGTGGCGGACCAGCAGGCCCTTTACACAAGTTAAATGATGAGGCATGGAAAGGTATTTTAGACTTAAATCTAAATAGTGTGGTTTATACCTATCGTAAAGTCATTACACAGTTATTGGAGCGAAAAGCACCAGGTAAGTTGATTGTAACTTCTTCTGTTGCAGGATTAGTAGGGACGGGGTATTCCTCTGGATATGGAACGACAAAGGCGGCAGTTTTGGGTTTAACCCGTGCTTTAGCCGTAGAATTAGGACGAAAAAATATTCAAGTTAATGCGATATTACCAGGGTTTATTGAAACGGAAATGACTAGCAAAGCACCAACGCCGTTTAGAGAAGCCATGATGCGACGAAATGTGAATGGACGATATGGTACATTAGAGCAAATGGAAGGTGTCGCTGTTTTCTTAGCATCAAGTGCTAGTGATTTTATCACAGGACAAAATATCGTTATGGATGGTGGATATACGATTCATCCGATGTAAGAGACAGGATTATTGGTCTCTAGATTTAAAATCAAATATGGAAAAATTACAATTAATATCACCGAGTGAAGCGGCTTTAATTTGCGGTGGACTATTATTTCTAATTGCCTTATTGGCAGGTATTTGGAAATATGTGGATGTCATGAAAAGTCCAACACATCGAGCCCACAAATATGTAGATACCACACATTATGCGGCTCTTTTTTATGCCTTCGCCTGTTTACTAATGGCAAAATTTGCCGAACTGAGTGTGTTGAGTGAGGCTTGGAATTATACAGGTGTTTTGTTGCTTTGTTTCTATTTCTTGATTACGGTAGCCCGTTATGCTCAATTGGGGTATCTAAAGCAAACCGTTAATCAATTTAATAAAAGAAACTTTACGACGACTACTGGTATGTACTTATTGATAGTAGGAGAAATAGCTGGCTTTTTAATCTTGTTTGTAGGATTTTTGAAGGGTGTATTTTTATAATTGAAAATGATAGTTTTGCACAGGTCGTTCTAAGACTGAAAAAATTATTATCTTGATTTTTATTAAAGAATGAGTGTCAGCATTGTTGTAACAATAACACAATCAGCGATGCCGAAAGTATTCGGCAGACACAATCAAATAACCAAAATCATGTCCAACCAAATTAAAATCATTGACCCACACATTCATCTATGGGATCCTTATACCACACCAAAATTAGTATCGCCGTTAGTGAAAACATTTGGTCGATTTCCGTGGCTTTTAGATAAAGTTGGACGACTCCTTTTTCCAAAAGCGTCCATCACTTTTGTAGGTGATCCGCAGTATGTGTTTAGTCCACATCTTCCAGAAATCTTTCATCGAGATACGGGTAAATACAAGATAGACGGCTATGTTCACATTCAAGCGGGATGGGAAGGTGAAAAGCCGTTTAATGGCATTGGAGAAACCGAATGGCTGATGACTTTAAAAGATAAGCCTTTAGCGATTATTGGAGAAGCACATTTACACGATTTAGAAAATTTGGATGCTGTACTCGATGCACATGCTAAGGCGAGTCCATTATTTAAAGGCGTGAGAGATATGTTGGCGGTTCATCCCAATAAATTGGTGATGGACTTTAACGAAACAGGCGATATGCTTAAATCTGCCGATTTCAAAAAAGGCTATGCCCGTTTGGGGGAACGGAATTTGACCTATGATGCTTATTTGTTTTCTCATCAACTAAAAGATTTTACGCAATTGGTGTCAGATGTGCCTGATACTAAAGTGGTTTTAGACCATGTCGGAACGCCTATTGGCGTAGGCGGTGATTATGTAGGCATTGGAAAAACAGCTAAAGAACGAGAGCAAATTCAAGCGGGATGGTATGAAGATTTAGCTAGACTCGCAGCAGTCCCTCATGTAAAATTGAAATTGAGTGGCTTACTCATGACGCTTTGTGGTTTTCAATTTGAAAAACTAGATAGACCCGCTTCTTTGAATGAGGTGATGGATGCCATCGCTCCACATATTGAATATGCCTTAAATACCTTTGGGGTGGATAGGTGTATGTTTGCTTCAAATTTCCCAATGGATAAGGTTTCTACGACTTATGAAACGTTGTATGATGCTTATTTTAAAATTGTAGAAAATTACGCTATCGAAGATAAGCGAAAGTTATTTGCAGAGAATGCTTTGGCGTTTTATGGAATCTAGGTTGATTTCGGATAAAATTTAATAATATTAAAAATATAAAGCCACAGATTATCACAGATGTCTCAGATTTAATCCATGAAATTTGTGATAATCTGTGGCGATTTTAAGTGAATTATGAAAGAACAACTTAAACCAATCGTAAACCATTCAGTGGATGGACGTTCTTATAAAATAGGAGCAAAACAAAATACGGAAGTTATTTTTAAAGCAGATGGCGATGAAGTAGCCAATCAATATGCCATTACAGAATGGTGGATGGAAGCAGGTGGCCCAGGCCCTGCACCACATGTACATGAAAATAACAATGAATTGATTTATGTCTTACAAGGCCCTGTATCGGTTTTATTGGGGGAAACTTGGCAAACGGTAGAAGCCGGTGGATTAGTGATCATTCCAGCAGGGGTTCATCATACCTTTAAAAACGATTCCAATCAGAAAGTTGGACTGCTTAATATTTTTCTGGATGGAGCGTATGAAGCGATGATGCCACATTTGATTAAAATGTATGCAGATAAGTAAAGCACTGAAGCGTTTATTTTTGCCTTTTATTCTAGTTTAGTTTTAAGATGTCTTAGTTTATAGTTATTAGTTACTCGATTAATTGGTTATTGGTCAGTTGTTTACGTTGGTTTTTGCAAAGACATAGATTTATAAATCATTGACCAATAATCAATCCTGAAAGCTTTCGGGATAGGCAACTGATAATTACAACTTAATGGCATTTTATTTGACATTACTATATCCAGCAATTCTCGGTTTAAGAAAAAATAAATATGATTTCATTCTAAAGCAG
>CAYLSF010000118.1:0-11391 GCA_964385675.1 uncultured Saprospiraceae bacterium | reverse complement strand
TTAAGCTGAAAGTTTATTAAAAATATTACTTCTAAAATTTCTCTTAACAGCCCTAATCATATATCGGAACTCAGAAATCATACATCCACATAATGCGATTAATTTTGTATTTCAATGCTTAATACTTCTAGCTACCGAGTCACCCCAAAAAGTTCTTCTGTCTTATTTCTTCCCTTCAAAGATATTTCTCCCTTATGTTCAAAAGAATAACCGTTTCGAGGTAGTAATTTTTTCAAGGCTTCCGAAATAAGTAGATCAGACTTTAATGAGTTACAATGGCTCTGAATTCTAGCCGTAGTATTCAGTACATCCCCCGTGAAAACCACTTCTTTCTTTAACGCTCCAATTTCACCCGTAGTAACTTCGCCTAAGTGAATGCCTGCTTTAAATCCAATCTCAAATCCGAATTGATTCATGAAATTTTCACGATTTGCAAGGAGACTATCCTGTATATCAAAAAAGCATCGAATACAGTTTGCTGCTTCAAGTCTTTTTTCAAGTCTCCAAGATATTACAATTTCGTCTCCAATATATTGATAGACTTCTCCAAAGGAATTAATAATTGGATCCGACATAATATCATAATAAGCCTGTAATAAATTAAAATATTTATGATGTCCTAAAGCTTCTGCTATAGTTGTGGAGGATTTCATATCTAAAAACATAAAAATCCGCTCTTCCACCACAGGTTTATGGTATTTACCTGTGAATAAATTTAAAAAAATATTGGAACCAAGATGTTCACTAATAGCTGAATAAATAAGACACACAAAAAGGGCTACCGACATTTGAAATAGGGTTAACAAGAAGGAAATACTTGTTAAATATCTACTCAATTTCCTCCAAGCTTCAGCATCCAAAAAGGTCATACCTGTTTCTAGTGAGAATGCTATAGGAAAAAATGCTACATTAATACCTATGAAAAGTAATAAGTAAATGATGAATTTATAAAAGAATTTTACACCGAAGGGACGTGTTATAAACTTTTTTTCAAAGTAAATCACCTCTAAAGCACCGACAAGGAATCCTACTACAATATTGGCTATATTAGCAAAAAGTAGCACTGGAATAGTGAATGAAATATCGGTCTCTGGATTAATATTTTGATTTCGTGTTAATCCTAATTCACTAATCGTAGTTACCCATGAAATCAACCACCAGATAACCGCAAAAGGAATCATTCTGGAAATATTTCTTTTCGTCTTAGGTGACAGTTTCATATAGTTACAGATTAAAATTTATCATCTACTAATTGCCTTAGACAATCAGCCAAGAAGCATGAATATACTCAAGATAATATTTTAACACAACTTGTATGAAACGCAAACTTGATAAAACTTTAAATTCTTATCCAATTAAATGTTGTAATACTGTTTTTTAGTGAATTGGAGTGGCTAAAATAACCGAAATTATTTTACGCTAATGACATAGCAAGCTGCATGACTAAACGAATTGGAATTTCTGAACTAGCCATTTGATTGGTATCTCCCACAAAGAATAAATCTTTGTAAGGGTAATAGTAGGCAAATGAACCTGTTGAACCCGAATGTCCTAATAACTCCCCTTTACCCATGAAGAAGGTCATAATGGAATTTAATGGCAATTGCATATAACCACCACCATAATACAAAGGTCCCATTGACATTTGGAGTTTTCTGTAGTACGCTAGTTTTTCAAAAGTATTTTTGGGAAAAAAGTATCCTCTAAAAAACGCTTTTAAGAATACCATCAGTTCTCGTGCTGTTGTAATTGCATTGCCACCCCCACGTAAACTCTTAATTAGTTTGGGACGATATAAGGATTGATGTTTATAAAAGAAGTTTGGTACGTAACTCTCATGAACAGGAACATAGGTTTTGGTTAAGCTTAACGGCTGAAAAATATATTGATGGAAAACATCTTCCAATGGCTTTTGGGTTACTTTCTCTATAATTTCCCCAAGTAATTGAAAATTGAGATCGGAATAGTAGGCTTTTCTATCTAATGGTGCAAATCTAGGTTTTAAGTTTTTCGTAATCGCTATTAATTCTGTGGTACTTATATGAAAATCTTCCTTTATTACCCGTTGAGTAATACCACCTTCTGCTTCGTAATCGGGTAGTCCACTTGTTTGGAAAAGTAAATTGGAGAGGGTTAGTTGATTTGAATAATCCACTCCCTTGTACAAATGTAATCCCTTGAAAAGGCTTGGGTCAAAATAATTAACCACAGGTGTATCCAATGAAAGTTTCTTTTGTTCTTCCAAGATTATGATACAGGTTGTTGTAAATAGTTTCCCAACACTTGCTGCATTTATATAGCTATCCATTGTTTTTCCGCCATACCCAACGTCCACAGAAAAATCGCCACGACTATCTTCTACCAACAAAATAGCGTCGTGAACTTGTTTAGAGGCTGTCGAACGATTAAATTTTTTCTTGATGATTTTTTCCATTTTAGTTTTATCCATACTTCGTGTTTTATGATATAGTGAATAAAGCCGTGAGAATGATGACATCCTGTAAAAAATGGATGAACCACGCCCAAAAAATCCCTTGAGTTTCCAAAATTGATTTAGCTAGAAACCATCCTAAAAAACCTGCGGTTAGCACTCCTGTCATACCTCCTGGAGTTCCCCAATAATGCACTATACCAAAAATAATGGCAGCGATAAATGCGATTACTTTATCACTAAATACTCCTTTCAACGCCACTACAACGCCAAAACGGGTAATCATTTCTTCCACAAAGGAATTGGTAAGCGAAAATACAATACCAAAGGGCAATACGTATAATATTTTACCGAAGGGAATCGTATTGCTTTTGATAACTTGAAAGTATATAATGAAAGTGGTAACAAGGGAAATGACGATAGCAAAGTTACGCCCAACATGCCCCCAATTTTCTTGTGGTTTTGGTTGAATACCCATCTCTGGTACAGGTATAATAGGAGCTGTTACCTTTCCCTTTTTAAAGTAGATTTGAAAAACTGTTGGCTTACAAAATCTCAAAATGCCTAAAAAAGCAATAGTACTCAAAAGCGTTAGAGATTGATAGATAAGCTGCTTATTGATAATCTTTGGAAGATTATCAAATACGACCATTCCTGTTGCCATTTCACTTAGCAACGGCAAGGCTACAGTAAAGGCAATAATCAACAATAGTAATAGATAGTTTTTCATTTTTACCTAAATGAAATATAGGGAATGATAATTTAAATGAAGTTGTTTAATAATTCGTGATAAAATGATTAGTAACTGCTTGATAGTCAGGGCAAAGCTCATTTCTATTTTCGTAGCCAAAGCTACGGGAATAAAAATAGCTGAAGTACTGGCTATCAATGAGTTGCTAAGCGTTTATTAAAGAGTTTTTAAACAACTTCAATCTAAAAATCAAGAGAGGGCAAGTCTCAATGCCAATAAAGCTATGATAAGCGTCAATACACCAAATCCATATTTTTCAAAAGGACTTTTTGCTGTCAAATTGCCGATGGTGTTGAGTACAAAAAAAGCAAATAGTACCCACACACCTATATTAATGATAGTTGGATATGGTAAAAAACTCAAATATTCCATTTTTAAACAGACTATAATAGAAGCTAAAACTAAAACCAGTAAAGATACAGACTCCATTTTAAGCAACGCTGCTCGGTTTTTTATCCTACCTGCCCAAACAATGTGATAAGGAAGGTGTCCAGATAATATGAACAGGTGAAAAATAAATAGTAAGCCAAAAAGGAGGAGTAATACATTTCCTGCAAAAGTGACACTTATCATAGTTTGTAGGATTTTTAATTATTATTCGTAAATTCTGTTATGGCATTATGAACCATTTGAGCCAACTCAAAATAAGCAGTTTCATGTTCATCCGTGGAAGCATCCATATTTGTCATTAAAAAATACCCTAAGTTGCCATCTTTATTGAATTGTAGATTACAAGTCGTGCCAGGGTCGCTACCGTCGTGTTTAATATCTTGACCATTTAGAAACCAAAATATACCTTGATTGTCTCCAAATCCTGTGGGTAACTTGCCATCAGGAAGCAACGCATTGAATAACATATTGTAACCGGATGCGGAAAACAAGGTAGTAGATTGTCCTTTTGCCCCTTTCATCATATCCATTAAGTATTTCGCTAAATCTTCATTAGAAGTTATGATGCCCCCATCAGGGTAAGAGTCATTGGAATAATTTGGTAGCGGCGTGTTTTTATCCCAGTAGAGTTTAGCAATACTCGAAGCATTCAAATTCGCCATATCATAAGCCGTATTGTTCATACCCAAAGGCTGTAAAATATGTGTAGTGACATATTCCTTAAAAGGCGTTCCCGTAGCGTTCTCTACTAAGTAAGCTGCTAATGAAGTGGCAATATTCGAGTAATTCCAAGTTGTGCCAGGAGTCGTTGAAGCAAAGTTATCCATACTATATAAATCACCATCACTTAGATAATAGGCGGCTAAAAAATCTTCTAAAGGAATACGTCCTCTTTGTTGAGCCCCTATATCCATCAATATTTGAGCCCCCGTTGTAGATAAATCCTCTCCTTGTAAAATATGATAACCTTTAAGATAGGCTTCATAATTATCAAGTAATCCTGAAGTATGTGTCACAAGGTGTTTTACCTTGATAACCGTATTCGGTTGTTTAGGATTATTTATATCAACGGGTAAAAGGTCATTGATAGCGGTTTCTAATGTAAAATGACCTTGGTCAATGGCTTTCACCATGGCTGCTGCCACAAAAGTTTTACTGATAGAACCTATCGGTTGTGTTGTTTGATTTGTATAGACTTTATTGCCTTCGATGTCTGCTTTTCCAAAAGTTTGTTGATAAATTACAACATCGTCTTTGATGATAGACACCGCAAAACCAGGTGCTTCTGAATCTGCATAAATATCCGTCAAAGCGGTTGTCAGTTCAGCAGGTGTCGTGATTGGATTGGATATGATATTATTGTCGTCCTCATTACATGAAGTAATCATGATGGAAAAAAATAAAACGATGATAAAAGACCAAATTGAATTTTTCATAATTACATTTTGAGTTCTTTAACCGTTTTGGTGGTTAAAAAACGAATTTTATAAGTTTTAAAAATTTTGATTTTGGCAAAAATTTTCCTGTTGTCCTTAGGTTTCTAATGACAATTCAGAAAACATTTACCAGTTGATGTTTTCAATACATTCTTGATTATCAAATTGACAATACAAAGATGGAGTGAAAAAACAGGTCAATCGTCCGAAAATGAGATTACGGACTTTTTAAGGAGATTTAGGACTTTTTATGAATGCGTCCTTGTCCTCACTACTTATTACGAATTAGAAATATTCCAATTCCAATAAACCACACGATTTGACTAAGCCCAAAAATTTCAGTAAAGATTTCCATCGGATAAATGGTAAAAATGCCAGCTAACCCAACGAGCATTCCTAAAACCACTAAAAACTTTGGAAATTCTTTTTGTTTCAAAACAGCAATCGTTAATAACAAAACCCAAAGTCCTCCAACTACTTCATTACCCCCGCCCAAACCTTCAGTAACGATTTGTGCATTATTCCAAGTTTCTAAAGCTTGCTGAGTATCTGTCATATTAATAACCGTAGTTAAGGCAATATTGCCAATCATCCCAGCGGCTATCACTAATCCCACCCAAATACTCCCAAATACCGTTGCAACTTGCGAAAGGTTTGGAGATATATCGCGTATATGCTGATGAATTCCCAAAACCAAAACAGCTAAAAACACACCAAATAATACATAAATCAACATATTCATTATGTATAGTAGGACATAGTTTTCTTTAAGAAATACGATAACCTGTTCATTATTTTCTGTGGGAAATTGCAATACGCCACCATAAATTACAAAAGCAATGATATAGATGAATGCTTCCCCAATTGCTGAAAAACCTGCTATTTTTTTCAAAATCTAAATTGTTTGTTTATGACGAAATAGTTTAATAATCAAATTTTAGTGTAATCAATGTTTTGACTAAAAACTCAATTGTTTTTTCCATTTGGCTAGTCTGATTGAAAGTACCTGTTATATAGATTTTCAGTTCAGGGCAGTAAAACAGAAAAGATGAATTTGAGCCAGAATGTCCGATTATTGTTATATTCGGTAGGAGTTTGGAAAATTCTTTAAAGACAAACTTTCGCAATCCAAAACCATAATAAGTTCCCTTACTTTCTTTGTGCCAATTTTGCATTTTTTTAAGAGATGATTTACGAATAATCTTTCCCTCAAAAAGTGCTTGATGGAATTTGAGTAAATCTTCCGTTGTTGTAACCAAACCTCCACCTGCCCAATCAATACTTAGGCTTTCATACTTACTGATGTCTGTTTGTTCAACATAAAATTCTGCCATTCTTGCATTTGCCTGAATGGCTTCCGAACGCTTGAATATTGCTGTATTCTTCATTTCCAATGGCTCAAAAAATACGTCTAAAAATACTTGATGCAATTCTTTTTGATATATTTTCTCTATGATTAAGCCCAATAAAAGGTACTCCGTGTCTGTGTAATAATAGCCTTCGCCTGGTCTAAAATGTGCATATAGTTTTTCCTTGCTAAAGGCTAATAGTTCCTTTACCTCCCAAAACTTATTAGGGTTTTGTAGCATCAAAGTGACTAGGTTAGGACTTCCATCTTTGGGTCTATCCATTACGTAATCGGGCAACCCCGAAGTATGTTGTAACAATTGGGCAATAGTGATTTTTGAAGTATAATCTTTTCCTTCATAAACATGTAAACCGCTCACTATATCCGAAGATAAATATTTTGAAATAGAATCATCTAATTCAAGTTTACGGGCTTCTGCAAGTTCCATTATCACAGTTGCTGTAAACATTTTTCCTATACTTGCTGCGTGAAAAGGATTGTCTTCTGTTACTTTCGCACCATCTTGAAAAGTACCCGCTACAAATTTCCAATTTAATGCTCCGTCTGTACTTTTGATTTGTACAAATCCATTATGTATGTCTTTTTCTTTAAGCATTTTACGAAAGTTCTTTCTTATCTTCCGTTTGGCTTTATATTGAGCCTGTACGCCACTCCATCCTAAGCATACTAGCAATACCATTAAGAGGCTTTTTTGCATTTTGATTTTATCTTTATTGATTTATTGGATAAATAATTCTGAATTTTGAATGAAGGAATTTTAAATTCTACGTATTTTTATAAAACTCAACCATCAATATAAATAACCCAATTTATTCAAGTGACTATTTTGTTTGCTTTGATGAAATCAAAATTCACTATTCAAAATTCAAAATTATCTAAGTCCTTTTGAAGGATATTAAAAGCTATACCACCACAACAATTATCTGCTAAAAATTTATCCCTAAATAGATGTTAGGTTCAAAGAAGAAATAGTTATTCCATTTATCATTTAATTGCTTAAATCCATCTGGTGTATTGGTATCAAACATCCAGTGCTGAAAGTGTACTTGAGGTTCTACATAAAACCGTTTATTCTTCCCAAAAGCAAGATGATAACCCAAATGATACGAATTGTATAACTTAAAGCCATTATCTATTTTCTCCTTATCCTCATCTAAGTAAGTTTTGAAGAGTGGCAATACTTCGACCGTAGCAAACAATCCTTTCCATAACATACGTTGGTAGGTAATCCCCACTCCCGTTTCTCGCACATGACCAGGGTAGAATTCACTTTGACTATCTATCTTATCCAAAAGTCCATCCCACCAGTTGATGCCCATGGGTTGAAATAATCTCCAAGTCGCAAATTTTAACCCAACGATGTTTTTATTATCCAAGTTACGTTTTACATGAAGTTCTATGTGCTGTGTGTGTGTCCTATCGTTCCACGATTTTTCTACCAATTGAGGCAAAATAATACTAGGTAAACTTACCCGATATTTATAAGCTACTCCTGTTTCTTCACTTAATCCTTGATTGCTTTGAGCAAAAGCACCAAATGTGCAGAATGTTAAAATAATAATTAATAAGTTTTTCATTTTTAAAAGTTTTTAATATTAGAATAAAGATTCTTTTTTATCGAATTGACAATGCAAAGATGAAGCGAAAAGAGAGGGTAATCGTCCCGAAATGAAATTCAGAACGTCTTGGTGAGATTCGATACTTTTAAAATTGGGGCGTTAAAATATTGAAGTCTTCAAAATTTATTCATTTTATCACGAGTATTCAAGATATGATTGATGGCATACATTAGCCCAACGGTGACGAACATTATAGCAATAACCACCCAACCCAAATATGGGTAACCGCTGATTGTTCCATCTGAAGTTTGATACACAATCCATCCTGCCGCAGTTGCAGCTATTCCCCCTGCTATTTGTTGGAAGGACGAGCAATGACTTTTAAGCCTTGTATAGTCGTTAGAGCATTGATGATTTCTTCTGTTATGCCATCGCTAAAGTATTCATTATTAGGGTCAGCACTCATATTGACGAATGGCAATACAGCGATGGATTTGTTTGTTGGTGCATAGTTATTCAATATTATCTTTTTGATTTTACCCAGGCCCTTGGTGTCATTCCTTCCATCTTTTTAAAAAAAGCATTAAATGCTGATTTAGAATTAAAACCACTTTCATACGCCAAACCTAAAAGAGTAAGATGGCTATTCTTTGGATTTAAGGCTTTGGCTTTAAACGTTTCTAACCTAAATGTATTAATGTATTCATTGAAATTTTTATTGATATGCTCATTGAGCAACCATGATAATTTATTTGGATGTAATTCCATTTTTTCTGCTAATTGTCGTAATGAAATCAACGGATCGGTAAACATCTTTTCCGCTTCTATCAACTGTTTCAATTGTTGTAAATAATGTTCAATTTCATTTTCATTTAATAGAGTAGTTGTTGTCAATACCGATTGACCAATATGAATAGGTTTAGGTGTATTTTTATTTTCAATAGATGGAGGAAATTTCATACGAGCGTACATCTCTTGAAAACGGGTATCTGCTCGAAGATTATCCCACACCCAAAAATTTTTTAATGTCACCATCATTACGGAGCGTTCTTGATAGGCTTTTTCTAGCCAAAAAATTGCTTCGTCAGGCATATTTAAGAGGGCATACAAAAAGGCAGGGTCGGAAGCATCCACATACTCAGACTTATTCACGACAGCTAAGACTTCCTTTTTTTTACCCATTAAAATTTTTACAACGAGCATATCCAAATTCGCTAATCCCTGCCCACTTGAAAGTTTAAGTGCTTGCTGAATGTCAATCAATGCCTCTTTATATTTTCCCAAATAGCCTTTGACTAAACCCCGAAAGCGAAGGGCTTCCCCAAAATTGGGATCGACCTCCAATGCCATACTAAAGGCCTTAATGGAATCTTCGAATTGACGAGTAAAATAATAAGTTAACCCCAACTGCCAATGCGTGATAACATGGAGGGGATCCGTTTCAATTGCTTTTTGAGCAACTTGAATGGCTCGTTCAAAATCCTCTTCGATAAAAATATAGTAGTATGTAATGAATTCATTTTGGTCGGGCAGACCGTATTGTATCGCTTTTTTATAGGCTATAATTGAGGATTTCCAATCCCAATCATAGAATAACTCCACATAAGCCAATACTTTGTAAGCCTGTGCATTTTCTGAACTTAATGCTATTGCTTTTTCAGCGAATTCTCGTGCCAATTGATGTGCTGCTTTGGTGGACATCAGACCAAAACCGGCTGCATGCAAATAGGTTTCGCCCAAAGAGGCATAGGCATCAGAATAATTAGCATCTATTTGAATGGCTTCTTGGAATAATTGTAAGGCTCTTTTAATATCGTTAAAACCTTTCCTTTTTAAAAAATAATTTCCTTTTAACACTAAATCAAGTGCATCCATACTTTGAGTCGGAATAGAAAGAGGAAAGGATGGAATTTCAAGATGTCCAAAATTTTCACGAATTTGGTCAGCGATGAGTAAGCTGACTTCATCCTGCAAGGCAAATATATCTTCCAATTCTCGGTCGAAATTTTTAGACCAAAAATGAGTTCCATCATCCGTATTGATTAATTGAGCCGTAATCCTAACCCTATTTTGGGATTTACGAACGCTACCTTCTAAAATTGTATTCACGCCCAACTGATTACCAATTGTTCGGATATCAATATTTTTATTTTTAAATGCAAAAGAAGACGTACGAGCAATGACTTTTAAGCCTTGTATAGTCGTTAGAGCATTAATGATTTCTTCTGTTATGCCATCGCTGAAGTATTCATTATTAGGGTCAGCACTCATATTGACGAATGGGAGTACGGCAATGGATTTATCAGAATATGATTTGAGTTGATATTTGCTCATTTTACGTTATGCCTTGCTGGTGTTACGCCTTGTTAATTGTTTTATGCTCTAGCATTGGATAAAATTAAAAGATATTTTCCATTTCATCACAAATGTATGGGAAAAGTTATAAGCTTGCTCGTTAATTGTATGATTTTAGGGAATATTTAAAAGCATATTTTATAAAAAAACCATAGCAATTTGAGTTACTCCCCAAATCACTATGGTTGACATCTAATTTTTAAAATCTGTTTTATTTTGAATGAATTATTTCATCTTAAGCGACTTCTATCGTAGCTTGATGCCAAACGCCAGAAGCTGCCGTTTGTCTAGCGTACGTTTCAAAATCTATAGCAGGTCTTCCTAATACTTTTTCAACATCATTAGAGACTTCTTGATTATCTGGATTGCCCAAAACTTCTTTAAATAAATAGCCAAATAACCAAACATAACTATCAGGTAATCCCGCATTTCGCATTCCTTCTTTAAATGCTTCAATGGTTATTGGAACATATTGAATTGGCTTACCAATCGTATTTGCCATAATTTCTACTACGGCTTTAAAAGTTCGTTTTTTAGGCCCAGTTACAGTAATAGTTTGTCCATTATAGGAGTCATCCACCAATACTTTAGTGACTACATCAGCAATATCGTTAACATCAACAAATGGAATTTCTGCATCGGGCATCGGTAGTGCAACAACTCCATTTAAAACAAATTCTAAAAATGCTCCTTCACTAAAATTCTGATTAAACCAAGACGCTCGCACTAAAGTATAATTCAATCCAGAATTAGCCACAATTTCTTCACAGGCTTCTGCTTCTGTCTCGCCTTTACCCGAAAGTAACACTACTTTTTCTAATCCTGCTTTCAATGCTTTTTCCGTAAGTATCCTAATGGCATCTCTTGCACCAGGTACTGCTAAATCGGGATAATAGACAATATAAGCTCTATCCATATCTTTTAACACATCATCATAGGTGTCTGGATTTTCCCAATCAAACGCTGGGGCTGTTTTTCTACCTGCAATGTTTACGTTGTGTCCTAATTTTGATAAGTTTGCTGCAACTCGGCGACCCGTTTTACCCGTTCCTCCGATAACTAAAATGTTTTCTGTTTTCATGTCTTCTGTTTTTAATTGA
>CAYLSF010000117.1:0-11415 GCA_964385675.1 uncultured Saprospiraceae bacterium | reverse complement strand
CAACAGCACTACCCTTTAATAAAGTAACTATCAAAAGGAATATTTAATCAGCATATAAGATATAGAATTTTAGGGTCGTAAGTTCCTACTACGTATATTTTTGATATAACGGGGTTTATTATAGTCAGAATATTAGTTACTATCAAAAGAAGTTGATTTTGAGGTCTAATTAGTTCCATAATAAGTTCATACACTTTAATTGTATAATTATATCATACAAATAAAAAACTCGTATCAATACTTTGATTTGATACGAGTTTTTTAGGTTAGATATTAGCGTTAATGTTTAATTTCTAGTAGGATCGATTACGGTTTCTGTAAAAAATGCAGGATTAACTCGCTGAAAATAAAAATCTCTAAACCTAAGAATATTTACATACTTATTTTCATACTGCTTAATCTTATAATTTCCCTCTTCTATTACTCCTGTATTTACAGGAATACGCTCAAACGCAAATCTGGAATGTAGATGTTCTGCAGGACTAGAGTCTAATTTATTTAAGAAATCAGTACCATATTTATGAAGCATTCTACCAAAATACAACATTAAATCATAACCTTTATATGCTTCAGACGTTGGAAACATGCCATAAGAGGTGAAGAATTGTTGAGCAAAACTTCTCGTATTAGGCTCCAATTTGTTGATATGTGTGGAAGTAGAAATATGAACATTTAGATTTTCATAATATTGATAATCTATTTTCTCAAAAGATAACCACTTAGGCATTCCAAACATAACAACTGGAAAACGCTTACGGGTTAAACTTAGTGTTCTCATTAATCCACTTACATATTCTTGATTAGAAGAAGGAACTATAAATATGGTGGTATCACCAGGTGTTAAATAATTTTGAATACTTGTAAATTTATACGTACTCTTATCTGCCTTTCCTTCTATGTACTCTTTAATTGGTAAAATACCATCATTGCTAGTTAAAGCGTTTGCATTTTGGTAAGCAGAAAAACGATTGGCATCGCTTCCTTCTGAAGGCGCTGCTAATACAACCGTTCTATTAGGGTACTTACTTTTTACATATTTTATAATCGCCTCTGCATGCGAATTGAAATATGGACTTGCTTGTATGTAGTTAGGATGCTCAGAAGCAATCCTAGAGTTCAAATTTAAGGATACAATAGGAGTATTAGTAGCTTGCATCGCATTGGCAACTATTCGTAAGTTCTCAGTAGATGCTGGACCAATAATTAAATCTTTAGCCGAAAGGCTTTGATTATCAATTAGTGCTTGTACTACAGCAGGACTCCTTTTAGTATCATATACAGATACATTTAGATTGATCCCTTCTGCACTTAATTGCTGTAATGCCAATAACGAACCTTCATAAAAATTCATCCCTCTTACTGCTGAACGAGGCATTTTATCAGCAGCAATATTAACAGCATCCGCTTGTAAAGGCATTAAAATGGATACATCATACGTAGATTTTAGGTAATACGAATCATTATTTCCATCATTGGTATTATTATCATTTGGATCTATAATCACTATACCATCATTTCCATCTGAGTTATTACTATCATCTCCAGTATTATTATCCTCATTATTATTATTATCTACATTTCCTCCTTTAGTATTGGTTGGGTCTGTAGGATTCTGAGGATCTTTAGGATTTGTGGTATCTGTTTTATTATCCTTATCATCATCTCCACCAATCACAATAACATCTGAATCATCCTTTTTATCAGGAAATTCATTAACAATTTCATCCAACTCGTCATCTTCTCCATCCCCATCAGAGACAGGTTTCAGGGGTGTACAAGCTCCTATAAAAACGACAATGATCAATAATTTATACCAATTATTCCCACTCAATTGTGGCAGGAGGTTTTGTGCTAATATCATAAACGACTCTATTTATTCCTTTTACTTGATTAATAATTTCACTTGAAACTGTAGCTAAAAAACTATAAGGCAAGTCACTCCATTCTGCCGTCATACCATCTACAGAGTTTACTGCTCGAAGTGCGACGGCAGCTTCATACGTTCGCTCATCGCCCATAACACCTACTGTTTTTATGGGCAATAAAATCACGCCAGCTTGCCAAACTTTATCGTAATATCCATATTTTTTCAGATTATTGATAAAAATAGCGTCTGCTTCTTGTAATAATGCCACTCTAGCTGCAGTAATTCCACCCAATATGCGAATAGCTAAACCTGGTCCTGGAAAAGGATGACGACCAATGATAGTTTGAGGAATACCTAAAGCTTTGCCGACTCGACGCACCTCATCCTTGAATAAGTATCGTAATGGTTCTACTATTTTTAATTTTAGAATATCTGGTAAACCACCTACATTATGATGTGATTTAATGGTAACAGAAGGTCCATGAACAGAAACAGATTCAATCACATCTGGATAAATTGTACCTTGACCTAGCCAGATAATATCGTCTAATTTACCTGCTTCTTCCTCAAAAACTTCAATAAATAAATTACCGATAATTTTACGCTTTCGCTCAGGATCACTTACCCCGTCTAATGCTGTTAAGAATCTATCTTTAGCATCAACACCTTTTATATTTAACCCCATACCTTCATAAGAGGCTAGTACTTCCTCAAATTCATTCTTACGCAGTAAGCCATTATCGACAAAGAAGCAAAAAAGATTTTTACCAACTGCACGATGTAATAACATGGCTCCCACTGTAGAATCCACACCACCCGACAATGCCATTAACACCTTTTGGTCGCCTATGGTAGTCTGTAAATCACGAACCGTAGTTTCAATAAATGATTCTGGTGTCCAATCACCACGACATCCAGCTATATGGATGACAAAATTCTCTAAAATGGTGCTTCCATCTAAAGAATGTGTCACCTCTGGATGAAACTGAATACAATATACAGGAGCATCAAACGCACCATCTTTTGCTTTATAACTCGCCACATTGATATGTGCGGTATCCGCTAACAGTTCAAACTGAGGCGGTAATTCCATGATAGTATCTCCATGAGACATCCAAACTTGTGAATTGTCTGATACATTCTGAAAGAAAATATCTTCTTTAGAAACATTCCCTAAATTCGCTTTACCATACTCTCTTTTCTCAGAACGAGCTACTTTCCCTCCATAATAATTGGCAATATATTGAGCACCATAACAAATACCCAATACTGGTTTTTTACCAATTAAGGCTTCTAAATCAACTTGAAGTGCATTTTTATCCGTTACAGAGAAGGGACTACCTGATAAGATAACACCTTTAATAGAATCATCTAAAGTAGGGATTTTATTGTAAGGCACAATTTCACTATAGACATTCAATTCTCTAATGCGTCGTGCAATTAGTTGGGTATATTGTGACCCAAAGTCTAGTATCAGTATTTTTTCGTTCATTCGTTAGCTTTAAAATGTCCGCAAATATACTTTGAATTAATTAGTCCCGATAGTTATCGGGATGAAAATTAGTTTTTAAACAACTTCATTCAAATAATTCTAAGATGTCTTTGACTAAAGCCTTTTGGGGTACTATTTTATAGCTCTTTAATATTTGAATTAAAGCCTGCTTTTGTCCATTGTGTTCCATTAAGTGCTTGGGTACAGCATGTTTTAAGGCTTGTTTAGCATTTTTAAATTGACTTTTATATTTAGATTCAATAATGTTCCATAAGTCACTTCGCTCGTGTTTTTGTGCTAATTTATGTAAATCAAATAAGATAAAAGCGTTTTTTTGATAATCATATATTCGATTCGTCTCTAAAATTTGAAGGGCAAAATCTAATATTCGTAAGCTATGGAAAATTGACTTTATTCCAATTATCTTTTGATAATCAGAAGCTACTGTTAGTTTCTTTTTGCCCTTGATCCAGGAATGATTAGATACTGTCGAGATACTCTTGCGAAGTTGTCCTTTGTCCAGATTCCATTGCATTGGGAAAGCCCTAATAATGTGTTTGGGAGGAAGAAAATAACATTCTAAAGCCACAATATCTTGTTGAAAAAGCATTTGTTCAAAGTGATTCGCTTCATAAATACTAATATTAATATTGGCTGAAATAAAAGTGCTATCTAAATACTTACAACCTGAGACAATGCAAATAAAGTCTTCATCACTCTTTGGTGTTTGAGTACCATACACAACTGAACCAAACTGATATAAACCAACAATGTGTTTATCTTCAATATCCAGTAAATTACCTGCTTCTTTTATGGTCATTTTATGCGAATTATTTAGTGGGTTTTATAATATGAATATGTCCTTTTTGAAAAGTAATAGTCTTATCCATGAGTCCATAAGTACCTATTTCCCATCGACCATTTCGATATAAGAAAGACAGAAAATTCATCGCATTTGGATTGGATTTCATACGCTGTTTTTTCTGTTTATCATTTAATCGAATGATTAAATTATCACCTTCATGAGGAATATACTCAAAGTCAAAGCAATTTTGAATATTTAATTGTTCTAATACGAAATCATTTGTTAAAGTAGGCGTGACTTCTTGACTCGGCATGATGACAGAACCGATTACTATTCCATCCCTCTTGCCATTATATCGTTCTAGCAACCAAACTAAGTTATTGGCATTATATTGAGCTAAATACCAATCAGGGTTGTCCATTCTATCTGAGCGTTTAATCTTTGGGGTAGGTTGTGAGCAAGTACAAAATTTTAAAGAAAGACTAGATATACACATGATGCTATATCGGTTAGTTTAGTAATTAAATATACAAACCCTAGATTTTAAAAATAATTCCAATAGAAAATTAAATCTGAAATGAACTTTTTGCAGAAATGGAAGTGTTGATGAACTGTATTTAAAAATTGACTTTTCAAAAAAGTTTAGATACATTTGAGTTAAATTATCATCAAATAGTTAACCTAATTTTTTGCAAAACAAAATCCATGAAATATCTTCTACTAACCATTGGCCTGTTTATATCTATATTTTTAGTAGCTCAAAAGGTATATCAACCTTTAAGTGCAACATCTTCTTCAAGCGCTGTTTTACAAGCTGTAAATAAAAGATTTCAATCTGATTTAACAAAATTACCAAAAAAACATACGAAGGATTTTAAGGAAATCTATCAGAAACGATATGATAATCTAGTGCGAAATATTAAGCGAGGGTTATATTTAGAGGATAAAACGGTACATAATTATTTTAATACAATTCTTCAAAATATCATTAACGCCAATACTGACATTCCGTTTAGAGATATTCGATTATTAATTAGTCGCTCCGCGATTCCAAATGCGAGTTGTATAGGAGAAGGAACGCTTGTATTGAATTTAGGCTTAATTACAAGGTTAGAAAATGAAAGCCAAATAGCTTTTGTCATTTGCCATGAATTGGCACATTACAAGCGCAATCATGTCAATAAAGCGATCCGAAAACATGTCAATACGATGAATTCTAAAAAGACACAGAAAGAATTAAAACGTCTTTCTAAGTTAGAATTTAATAAGTATGAAAAAGGAATGGCTTTATTGAAAACCTTAACTTATGATAGCAAACGACACAGTAGATTACATGAAGTAGAGGCAGATTCTATTGGATTATTTTACATGATGAAGACAAGTTATGATGTTTCGGAAGCCGTTAGATGCTTAGAAATATTAGATGAAATAGATAGTGATAAATATAATTATCCCACGGATTTGAAAAAATATTTTAATGCAACTGAATATCCTTTTAAAGCAAGGTGGTTAAAAAAAGAGACCTTTATCACAATGGACGATAGCTCAAACGAATCAGAATTTAATTCCGACTCCCTGAAAACACACCCCGACTGTCAAAAAAGAATCATTAGCGTTAAGCGACAGCTTAAAGGAAAATCAACGGGAAACAGGAAAAAAGCACTTCAAAGTGAGCAATGGTTAGCAGATTTTATACTAGACTCCGATTATGAAATTGTAGAACGTTCTTATCGATCGGGTAATTTGGGCTATTGTTTTTATTATACCTTACAGCTATTAGAGCTTTATCCGGATGATATTTATCTGAACACTATAATAGGTAAATGCTTAAATGCATATCGATTAGCTCGATTAAATCATGAAGGCTCTAATTATGTTCCACCTGCTTCAAATGATGATAGTGATGATGCTTATAATCAAATCGTCTTATTTTTAAATAACCTTAGAACACGTGATATAGCAAAATTGGGCTATTATTTTATGGCTAATAAGAATCCAAAATTTCTAAAAGAAGAGACGTTTTTGTACTATTTATACTTACATGCCAAAGCTGCCAAAAAAATAGAACAAACTCAACAATTAGTTGCTCAATATAACCAGCAATTTCCAGAAGGAAAATACAAGGATGAAGTTAAAGTACCTAAATAAATTGCATTTAAGGTATAGCTTATCAATTAATAAATTTTAAACAGTTGGGTCTAGATTAATCCATTCTACCCAATTATATACATTACCAAATCATTTACTTTAAATTAAAAATTATGAAAAACTTAGTTTTTTTAACCTTAGTCTTATTTAGTTTACTTTTACCAACACAAAGCATTGCTCAAACCAAGACCTTTAGCAATGTCTTATCTATGAGTCTCAGAAATAGTGGACCGATCTTGGACAATAACGAAGTGAAGGGATATTACTTTTTTTACAAACAGGATAAAGTAGATAGAAAAACTAATGCGTATTCTCTTAGAATATTAGATCAAAATTTAGAACCTGTTGGTAAAAAGAAAATTGTAGATTCCAAACATATCTACTTAATGGAAGGAACCTTCAATGGAGAAAGTATTATGTTGAAGTTTTTCAACACTAAAACCCGTGAAATCACATATAGAAATTATGGTACTACGGCGAAGTTACAAAGTAAAGAAACACTTGCTTTATCTAAAAGAGAAATGAATATGAATGCACAGATAGCAAGAAGTGGTCAAATGGGACAAGATGCAACTAAACCAACTACATTATTTGCCATACCAGGAAAAGGATTTATAGATTATATCGCTAGAAAAGATAAGAAAGTGGGGTTTGATATATGTTTCATGCCCTCTAATGAAGGTTCAAAAAAATGGACTTTTAGCACAGATTATGCTAACTCAAAAATGAATGAATTTGGAGGTTATCTATTCTCAAACGATGAAATATTACTTTCAGGTAATACGAAACGTAAAAAGATAATAAGTACAAAAGGAGTAGATTATTTTATAATGGCAAATGATTTGAAAACAGGAGAAAAATTATGGGAAAAGCCTTTATCTGATGATAAATTTGAATTAGCATTAATGAATACTTATGACGCAGGCGGAGAAGGACAAGTTGTATTATCCGGTTCATATTTTAAGAAGGGAGCAAATACAATAAAAGCAAAAAGTTTAGGATTATTTTCTATTGTCATGAATCTTAAAGATGGCTCTATTGTCAAAAAGAACTTTATTTCATGGGTAAAAGATGCGGGTAAGTTTTTAGATATAAATGATAAGGGAAAAATCAAAAGTATTGGTTATATCTATTTTCATAAGTTTATAAAAACTGCAGATGGTCGAATTTTTGGAATTGGTGAGCAGTATAAAAAAGCGGCATCTACAGCAGGAATTATTGGTGCTGCGTTAGGTGGTGGTGGTGTAAGTGTTGTAAAAATGAATATTCAAGATTTTTATATTTTTGAGTTTAATAACGATTTCAGTTTAAAAGATATAAAGGTTTTTCCTAAAGGAAAATCTGGAGTAGAACTACCAAGCGGTTTTGAATTTTTAAGTTCTTCTACTATTGCTATGGTACTCAAATCATGGGGTTCTTTTGATTACTACTTTACACAACAAGAAGATGATGGAGAAGTTATGCATATTTGTTATTTGGATTATGACAGGTCTCAAAAGAAAGCAGAACGGGAATATTTTGGTACAATTACTTATGTAGATGGCGAGTTTACTTCTGATAAAATTGTGTTGAAAAAGAAGAAGAAAACGTCTATAAATGTATTACCTGCTAAACCTGGTCATGTCTTGATAATGGAATATAATCGTAAAGAAAAAACGATGACAAGTCGCCTTGAAGCGATAAATTATTAAGCTACTAGATAATTATTTGTTTAATGTACTTTATTTGAAAGGATACTCCAGTTTTGGGGTGTCCTTTTTTATTCAAAACTAACATGTTGCTTTACTTCTTCCAACCCTTTTTCGGTCAAGACAGGTAAGAGGTAAATTATCCAAGAACGGAAATATTGTTCTATTTTATCTGTTTCAGGAACACTATAGTAAAGGTCAGAAATCGGCACCCAAAAATCATTAACTAGCATGCCATTATCAATAAATTTTTGATAATAGTTGGGAAAAGGCTCAGGTTTGACCAATTTCATTTGAACTAAATAGGTCAATATCATAAAGAATTGTTGTTTCCGTTGATTGTAGTTGGTTTGAAGTGCCGTTTTGAGCGGTTCAAACTGACGACTAATACCAATAACATCATTCATAATAAATCGGTATTTTAAAAATACCTTCGCACTATATCGAGCTGTTTCTATAAAAGCTTTAATATCACTACCATAACTCAAATAAATTTTAACTTGCTCGTCCATCTCCCCACTCATCATATTGAATAACTCCATGATGATGGCTTCTTTGCTAGAAAAATGATATCTAAGGTTACCATGACTAATGCCAACATCCCTCGCAATACGACGAATAGAAGTATTATCTACTCCTTCTTGATTAAATATTGATAAAGCGGTAGTTAAAATCTTGGTGCGAGTATCCATTGAATTGGTAATCGGTGATTTGTTAATAATTTAAAGCCTCAAACTAATACGTAAAAGAATAGAATTTTGTTTAAAATATCTAATGTTGATTTTACTCACCCACAACTATTCCCAACTTTTTAAATCACTAGTCGTAAACCCCCATTCAGGCGTATCAAAATCTGATCCTTCTGGTATTTTGTACCATACGCCATTTAATTCTCCTGTTGAGTCATTTAGATTTTTTAAGATATGGATACTTTGAGCGGGCATGTAGCTTTGAGCAATTAAGAAGATTTTTTGCCCTGTTGCATTTTTTGCCATATCCATTACAATAATAGCATGACCAGGAAAACCACCTTGAATAAATACATCCCCACTTTCAATAGATTGAATGTTTTTACGACGAAGTTCTTTACTCAAAGAAGCTGTACCCGCATAGGAAAAAATACTGATTAGATATTTTTGAAAATTTCGATAAGAAGTATTGTTTGAACCATTTGGATTAGAAAATAAAACTTTATTACCTCTGATAATTGGTTTACGCCCCTTACTCCAATCCGAGAAAGCAACTTTATGACCGCTTGTGAAATTGAAATGAATCTTATCCATTTCTTTTCGCCCATAATGATATTCCGCTTTAAGCCGCATAACAGCATCGGCACACTGCTGTAAGTCTCGTTTACCCACATCAATATCTAATACCGAATGATGCACCGATTGATTATATTTTTCTTGACCATTAAAATAATAGACTTTACTGCCTTTAGACTTCAATGGAACATAACGTAACCAGTCCCCAAATGAACCTTTGGGCAAGTCAACTCTTGTATAGCCCTCTGGCGTTGGAATTTGATGAACTAAGGCATTTTGAGCTTGATAATTGGTTAACCATGCATAAGTGTTATTCGTGTTAGAAGTAGTCGATAAGGTTTCGTCTGAGATATTTTCAACATTAACATCTTCTTTGACTATTTCTTCAACTTTAGGTTTTGGAGTAACAGATTTTGGTTTTTCAGTTTCTGTTGGTAGTTCATCCAGTGATTCTTCTACTTGTTCTGTAATAGATTTTTCGGAATCTCGCTTATCTACATCATTTTTAACAATAATCTTATCCGTAGAAGGTTCATTTATTGAAGTAGTACAATGGATAAATAAGAAAATCGAAAGTAATATAATTAGTGTCTGTTTCATGTTTTTATGATGGTGATTAGTGAATGTAAGTTTGTTTAGTTGATAACATCTTTTTGATAAGTAATATTGTCTTTTCAATACCCACTGCCTACTTAACCACCGCCAAAGCCTTCGTCTCTTTCCACTGTCCTCTAGTAAAATCAGGAAAACCTTGTGGCATTCCATCTTGAGCAACGGAAAGTTCACTTAAAGGAGCAACCGCACTCCAAAAACAACCTTCATAAACATTTTGATCTAAGGGTAACCCGTTTTGTAAACATTCAATTACTCGATAGAGCATCATAAAATCCATACCACCATGTCCACCCATTTTTTTAGAAATAGTTCCTAATCTTTTATAAAGTGGATGATCATATTTTTCGTAAATAGCCTCTAATTTTTCGCCTTGTACCCAGCGATGATGATCCTTAGTCATGCCTTCTACACCACCTTCCAAGGCAATTCGAGTTGGAAAACCAGCCAATGTACCTTTTGTACCCTGCACTAAATTATGGCGAGAGTAGGGACGGGGACTTGTTTCATCCCACTGAATCATAATAGTCCTACCCAATTGTGTTTTGATGATGGAGGTATTCATATCACCTCCGTTATAAGTGAGTTGATTCCATTGATGCTCGGTTGTATATTTTGCTTTCGCATAGGTTTGTCTTCCAATAGCAGGTGTTGAAAAGGAAACTAACCGTTTAAAATTATCATCACCTCTAGCCAAATTCATATACTGTGCAACAGGTCCTAAACCATGCGTTGGATAGAGATTCCCATTTCGTTTAGCATATTGATACGTTCTCCATGAGCCTGTTCCTCGTTTGACCTCATCCATTTGCCATCTTAACTCATGGATATAAGCAGCTTCTGCGTGTAATAAGTCACCAATGATACCCTTTCTACACATATTCAAATACATCAATTCATCTCTACCATAATTTACATTTTCAAGCATCATACAATGCTTTTTTGTCTTTTCTGATGTATCCACAATGTCCCACAATTGTTCTAAGGTAACAGCCATAGGCACTTCGACAAAAGCATGAACTCCTTTTTTCATAGCCTCTATTGCCATCGGTGCGTGTGTATCCCAATCTGTGCTAATAAATACAGCATCGGGTTTGACTTCCTCTAGCATTTTTTGCCATTGATTTTCATCACCATAGTACAATGCTACATTTTGATGATGCTCTCCTTTACCTATTTCTTGACAGATTGTTGCCGCTTTTTGTGTTAAATCTTCATACACATCACAGATTCCAACGATTTCAGTACCTTCAATTGTAGCTAGTTGCTTAGTATGTCCTGTTCCTCTATATCCAACGCCTATCATTGCTATCCGTACTTTTTCCAATTTAGGAGCAGCAAAATCGCCCATATATTGTCCGCCAGATTTTGGACGAATATTAGTTGGTGTGCAACTTGTTCCTGCTGTTCCTGTCGCTAAGGCGGTACTAGATAATACGGTATTCTTGATAAATTTTCTTCTTTTCATAATTTGATGTTGAGCGTTCAAAAATAATTCAGTCTTCTTGTACTCATAAAATATACCCTAAATTACTAGT
>CAYLSF010000116.1:0-11432 GCA_964385675.1 uncultured Saprospiraceae bacterium | reverse complement strand
ATAAGTCAAAGAAGTTGATGTCGTAAAGATTATTTCATATATGAAAATGGAGAATACAATTGTGGCAGAAAAAGATGGGATAGTCACAGAAGTGTATGCTGTTGAAGGTCAAAATATAGAGGCAGGATTTTTACTATTGAAAATTGAATAGGAATTGCTAACTACTTTTTTTTAAAAAAATCAGAATCTGTTACATTTAATTTAAAACTAGCAGTTTGATTTTTTTAAAAAGTATATTATCTTTGCAGTCCAAAATTGAAATCATTCATTATTTAATTTAAAACTATATAATTGGAATTATATGTTAATTATTGAAGTAAAAGACAAAGATTCTATCAATTCAGCATTGAAGAATTACAATAGAAAAGTTAAAAGAACACATCAGTTGAAAGAAGTGAGAAGGAGAAAGTTCTTTGAAAAGCCATCTGTAGCTAGACGTACAGAAATTCTAAAGGCTGCTTACAAAAATGAGAAAGAGCGTTCAATGGAAGACTAACTTCAATTAGGAATTACGAATTGAGAATTAGGAATTAAAAATTATGCCTACTAATCTTCGTAATATCATTTCCTAAGAGCGATTTTAAATATAAAAGAGGTATCAATTTTTGATTAAATTGATACCTCTATTTTTATTTATAGTAAAGTCGAATTCATTCGACTATTTAATACTAATCACTAGTCAACTAATTCACTAATCACTAACCTACCCCCCACTCGCGGCTTGCATCATATAAGCACAAATAATTGCTCCATAAGTTCCAAGTGCGTATCCCAATACCGCCATTAATGCACCTACTGATGCCAAAACAGGATTAAACGCTGACGCAACTACAGGTGCAGAAGCTGCTCCCCCTACATTCGCTTGACTTCCTACGGCTACAAAGAAAAATGGTGCTTTTATCAGTTTCGCTACAAGCAACAACGTAACAACATGAATTAGCATCCACACGATTCCAATAGCAAATAATCCTAAGTTTTTGTAAATCTCTCCTAAGTTCATTTTCATACCAATCGTAGCGACTAATATAAAAATAAACAAACTTCCCCAACGAGATGCCCCTACGCCTTCAAGTTCTCTAAATTTGGTAAAAGAGCCTGCTACCCCAATCGTTGTAGCAATAACGATGAGCCAAAAGAATCCTGACATCAAGGAGTTTAGTTTTAGGTCTTCTAATGTTGCTTTAAATTGCTCCATAAAAGGCACAATCACATCCATCCCCCAATGAGAAATACCCACCCCTACAAAAGCGACTCCACCAATAATAAATAAATCGGTTGTCGTTGGAATTCTAGATACTTTCTCTCTATAAGTCCGCACCCTCTCTTTTAAATCTTCAATCGCAGATGAATCTGCTTGAAGCCAGTTATCAATCTTATCAGACATTCCTGCACCATATAATAAAAAGCCCATCCAAATATTAGCAACAATCACATCGACCACAATCATAGAAGCAAACAAATTATCTTTCACCTCAAAAATCTCCTTCATCGCTGCTTGATTTGCACCTCCTCCAATCCAACTACCTGCTACCGTTGACAACCCTCGCCATACCTCCTCTCGGCTTGCTTCTACAATATCTGGGCTAATCGTCAATACGGTTAATACAGCAATTGGACCACCAATGATAATTCCTACAGTTGCAGTAAAAAACATCGCTAATGCTTTAGGGCCTAGATTGATAATCCCTTGAAAATCAATACCAATACATAATAAAATCAAACTAGCCGGTAGCAAGTATCGTGAAGCCACATAATACAATTGCGAATGTCCTTCATACGCTGCATAAGCTTCTTTAGCAATATTATTATCATTTAAAAATGCCTTAATTTCATCATAAGACATCGCATAGAGTTCACTCTGTGTGATAGAAAGTCCTTGCTCTTGTAAAAATCCCAATAAATCAGGATTGAACCAATGCGGTGCAATCCATCCTAAAGGATAATTCATCAGTGCAGGTAAAAAATAACACAATAATACTGATGGAACAAAACGATAAAATTTTTGCCATCCTTCAGACGAACTATGCGATGTTGCAAAAACTAACGCTAAAACCAACATCAGCAAGCCAAATACAATCGCATCACTAGTAAATACAGGAGCCATTTTTTTGAGTTTTAATTCCCGATAGCTATCGGGACGACTTTCGATAATTGACTTTCGACTTTCGACAGCTATCAAAATTCGACTTTTCGTTAATTAAAATTTTTATTGCCCCCTTTTTTATTGATTAAACTTTGAAGGGTAGCTCTAATTTTATCTAGTTTATTTTCTAAGTTTTGCAACATATTTTCATCAATATATCCAATTTTATTTGCGATATGTAATTGTGTAATGACTTCTGCTGCTGAACCTTTAGCAATATAAAAGAAATGTATCGCCGCCTTATCACTTCTTCGCTCCTCTCCCTCAGCAATATTTGAAGCAATTGAAACTGCTGCTCTTTGAATTTGTTAAACCATAATCATTTATAAATGGCTTTTGACGTGTAATATGATATATGTTAGCAGAAAGATTTACACTTTCTTCCCAAACACGTAGTTTTTTGAAGTTTCCCCTAATATGACTATTCTTAGTTAAAACCATAAAATATAATAAAACCTCAAAAGTCAATTGTCAATACTTTAATTTCTGAAAAACATCCCAAACCACAATACCAACACACACGGATATATTAATAGAATGCTTTGTGCCAAATTGAGGAATCTCTAATACACCATCCACTAAAGCTAAAACAGCATTATCTACCCCTTTCACTTCATTTCCAAAAACAAAAGCGTATTGAGTAGTTTTATCAATTTGAAAATCTTGCAACCAGATTTTTTCATCGGTTTGCTCAATAGCATAAATTTGATAGCCTTCTGCTTTCAATTGTTGAATGGCTTCTACCGTCGTTTTATGGTATTTCCAATTGACAGATTCTGTTGCACCAATAGCTGTTTTTAAAATTTCTCGGTGCGGTGGTTTTGCGGTAATGCCACATAAATCAATTCGTTCTAAGGCAAAAGCATCTGCTGTCCGAAAAGCGGAACCGACATTTAAGGCACTTCTAACATTATCCAAAACCAATACAATAGGTGTTTTTTCTTGTTGTTTGAATTCATCGGGCTGCACTCGGTTGAGTTCCCGCATGGATAGTTTTCGCATTTTTTAGATAGAATTTACTATTACAATATCTTCGTGTTTGCTATTTGAATAAATTTAATCTGTCTAGATTAATTTGGCGTTGTTACTCTATTCTCAACTCCTTTTGTATCAATGCTTTCAATCTCTCTAACAGAAATTTCTATTTCATCTAGATCAGCTTTTATCTTATCATAAGACGAAGAAGTCAATAAAAATTTTTCAAAAAAATCTTTCTTCTTTTGTTCCGTATCAAATTTACTTAATTGTTTATCTATGAAATTTCTTATGTAGTATATTGTCTGTACAATGATTCTTATATTTCCCTTTTTATATGTTTTAATAACATATTTACTTACATTAATACTATTATCCCCAAACTTTGTAATTAAATACTTTGTAAAAATCGCTTTAAAGAGTGCTATTAAATGATATATATCGGTCTTAAAAGTTTCATTGTAAGGAAGGAGGGGAGAACTAACTTTTTGAAGGACATCAAAAATATAAAATGCACATAACATTTCTTCAAAACGAGTATTTTTATTAAATATTCGTTCATATTGACCATCTTTATGGTCTCGATGTGATAAAAAATTTAAATCCTTATTAACGTCACTAGAGGAATGGTTTTTAAGAACACTTATAGGATCTTGTAAGTAATATGCGAGATATAAATTGGCAAATTGAAAATTTGGAACTTTTCTAATATCACTAGGTATCACTCTAAATTCATCTCTTCTTTTTTCATACCAGACTTCCGTATGATAAGACTCTTCTTGTAATCGAACCTGAACATCATCATTTGCACAAAAGTCTCTATCTTGTATTGGATTTTGAGAATTGGTAAATCTTGTTACATTCAAATCAAAATCCTTTCCTCCAGATTTTAATAGCCTAAGGGTTATTAGTGCTTCGTTATCCATCTGTCGTCTTTTGATAGGTGAGGCATTTTTGTATGCTTCATATACAGAATAAACGGTTTGAGCCCCATTAATTATTTGTAAACCCGTTAATGATATCGTTTCTGCTTGTTTTCCAATGCTAGGTAAAATATAGGTTATTGCTGTAATACCATTGTTATAATACCAAAAAAATGCTGGGTTTTCTAAAGCTGTTTCTTTAATGTCTTTGTTAAAATTAGACTTTAACAAAGGATTTCTTACATTTTTATAAAAAAGTGCAAAACCATATTTTTCAAATAAATCGTAGATCGTTTTAGGTTTCAATAAAAGCATATAAGCCTCAAACGGTCTCTCTATTTTTAAGAAATTTCCATTTTTTTGAACAATATCAAGTGAAATAGGACTTTCTTCTGGATTTTCATAATTCTCTAATGGATTAAGGGGTTCTATTTGTTTATATGTTCTATCTATGAAATCATGTCTGATTCTGTTTATGTCGATTATCTCAAATTTAGTTTTATCATCGTTCTTTGTAAATGCTTTAAGGTTTTCATCTGCTCCTCCTTTATATGCTGATAAACTCAGAAATATGAACTTTACCGTACCATTTAATTTTAAATGCTGGTCCAGTTCTTCTAATTTAACTTTTAGTTTATTGTTCACATTCCTTTTTTCTCCTCTTACAATTGTATCAAAATCACTCAAAGCTTTTAATATTTCATCCTTATCTGTCTCTCCGTGAGCGTTTTTAATCGTATTCCATTTCGATTGAACTACATAAAACGTTTTTACGCCAAAACTGTCCGTATTATCAAAAACTATATCACAAGAACTATCATTATGACCATCTGTGATGTAATCTGTATAATTAGATTTTCGTCCATAAAAATCTAAAAACCAAATTAATAACGCATAAGATTTTTGGTTCGCTATATCTCTTTTGTATTTGACTACAATAGGGTCATTTTTATATTCTTTAAGAATATCTTCTAACTGCCTATCTATTTGCTTATAAAAATCTTCAATTTGCATAATTTATTCAGTTTGTAGGGTAAATATAGTATTTTATTCAAGCATATCTTTTGCATTTCAACACACTAATATAACTCATATTGTCTGAATTGACACTCTAACGCTCCATTGAAAACTTTAATTTTTTTGGATGGACGTAATCCTACTTTTTTGAGAGCATCAATATTAGAACTAATAATCCAAGCTTCATAGCCCTTATAGTTCTGCTTGAGTTGATCGCCTATCATGGTATAGAAGTCTGTAATCTCCTCAGATGTCTCAATTCGTTCGCCATACGGTGGATTCACCACTAGAATGCCCTTTTCAAACTTTGCGTTATTCTTTTGAAATGGCTTTCGCTTAAAGATAATATGTTGGTCCATATCAACATTCATGGCATTGCGTTCTGCTATCCGAACGGCTTGAAATGATTTATCAAATCCTTCAATCGTCGCACTTAGGGGTTGAATTTTAGCTTTTGCCTCCTCTAGTTCTTTATTCCATAAGGCTTCATCAAAACTCAACCATTTTTTACACGCAAAATAAGGTCTTTTTAATTGAGGCGGTGTATTTGTAGCAATCATGGCAGCTTCCACTAGAAATGTACCTGAACCACACATTGGGTCAATAAACGGTTCATCCCCTTTCCAACCGGTCATCAGTAACAATCCAGCGGCTAATCCCTCATTAATTGGTGCTAAATATCCCTCTTTTCTATAGCCTCTCTTATGCAATGATTCCCCAGAACTATCTAAAGAAACGGTACATTGATCATTATAAATACGAATATTTATTTTTAAGTCGGGCGTAATTTTATTGACATACGGTCTTTTATAGAATTTCTCCCGAAACTGATCGACAATAGCATCTTTCGATTTCAACGCCACATATTTAGAATGCGTAAAGATTTTAGAAGAAGTCACTGCATCTATTCCCAGAGTTTGATTGACAGACATATAACTTGTCCAATCTATCTTTTGGATTTCATGGTACAATCCTTTTTCATTCTGAGCCGTAAACTTCTTAATCGGTTTTAAGATACGAATAGCTGTCCTCAAACAAATATTTGCTCGATACATTAAAGCCGTATTTCCCTGAAAGGAAACCGCTCTTTTTAGTATTTTTACATCTTCACCACCTATTGCCTTTATTTCATCAGCTAGTACAGATTCTAAACCTTTAAAGGTCGTGGCAACTAATTCAAAAGTCTCCAATTTTTATAATTTTCAGCAAAAATAGGAAAATGCAGCATAAATCACTTTCAATTGATTATACCATTTATAATTCAATACAAGAACTACCCAATTCTTTGCAAAAATTATTGGAAGAAGCTAAGGTTGCTTTAACTAGAGCCTATGCCCCTTATTCTAATTTTTCAGTAGGAGCAGCTTTATTGTTAGAAAATGGTGAAATCATTACAGGTAATAATCAAGAAAATGCGGCTTATCCTTTAGGTTTGTGTGCAGAGCGAGTTGCTATTTTTGCAGCAGGAAGTCAATACCCCGATATTCCAATTCAAAAACTAGCGATTACTGTAAAAAGTGCGAATCAAGTTTTATCTACCCCAATTGCTCCTTGTGGGGGTTGTCGTCAAGTCATTGCAGAAAGCGAATATCGGTTCGATACCCCTATTCAAATTATCTTACAAGGTGAAACAGGGAGGGTTTTTGTCTTTGAGTCTATTCAAACCTTACTGCCTTTTTCCTTTGATGGGAGTTTCCTATGATAAAAATTGTCTTATTGATTTATTGTTACACTGTTTTATTGTAAACCCTTGATTAGGCAGCGGTTTCTTATGTAATCATTTTATGTGTAGCGAAGGAATAAATTCCTATCGCTTTAGAGTAAAATTCAATAAAATATAAAGCGATAGGGATTCATCCCTTCGCTGTATAAACGATAATTACACTTTATAGTTACTATATGAGAACCTGCTGTTGATTAGGAAAAGGCATCAATAAACTTTAAAGGATTACAGAGATATGATTCATTAAATCGTATTGGATTATTGTAATATCAATTCCTTTACCTTGTCTTGTAAATACGGAATCACTTCTCCTTTAAACCATGGATTTTTGGATAGCCAATATCTATTTCTAGGGGAAGGATGAACTAGTGGTAAATAATTAGGCGTGTATTCCTTAAATGAAGCGACCGTTTCTGTCAAATTTCGCTTTCTTTCTGATTTTAAATAATGCTTTTGAGCGTACTGCCCTATCAATAATGTCAATTCAATATTGGGTAGAAGTGCTAACACTTGATGATGCCAAAGTGGTGCACATTCTTTTCGAGGCGGTAAATCACCTGACTTTCCTTTGCCAGGATAGCAAAACCCCATAGGTACAATCGCTATTTTAGACGTATCATAAAACACCGATTTATCTACGCCCATCCAACCTCGCAACCGTTCTCCACTCGCATCATTCCACGGAATACCAGAATTATGCACTTTAGTGCCTGGAGCTTGTCCGATGATCAATATTTTAGCTGTTGTCTGTCCCGATAAAACAGGACGAACACCATTCTTTAAATGGGGTGCACACACTTTACACTGTCTGATTTCTTTTAATAGCTCCTGTAATTCTGCTTCCATAATTTTTATTTTCAAATTTGAATACTACTCATTCATAATTCCCGATCTCAATAGGTCAATAGCAAATTTTTTCTAAATTCTCAGTTCTTACCATTTTTACACAAAAAATGAGAGATTACTAACTAATTCTCAATTCCTAATTCATAATTCTCAATTCTTTTATCTTTGCCCAAAAATAACAAATATGAATCGAGATTTGATTTTTCTTTTGGCTATCATCTTATGGAGTTGTCAATCAGAACCCACAAATTCTGAAAAAACGGAACAAACTCCTACCATTTCTGAAACCTACCAAAAGCTACAAGGTAAAACGATGGGAACATACTACAATGTAACGTTTGATAATCCTAACAATATCGACATTCAATCTGCTATTGATAGTCTTCTGCTCGTCGTCAATAATCAAGTTTCCACCTATATTCCGACTTCTGTTATTTCTGTTTTTAATAATCCTGAATCAACCGTCAATCTAATACAAGAAGATGATTACAATATCCACTTTCGAGAAAATTATTTGATTTCAGAAGATATAGTTGAAAAAACGGATGGTGCATTTGACCCAACAGTGATGCCCTTAGTAAATTATTGGGGATTTGGCTATACTGAAAAAAAGGCAGTAGAGCGAGTAGATAGTCTAAAAGTCCAATCTTTATTAGAAACCGTTGGATTTAACAAAGTGACTGTTGAGCGAAATGATAAAGTTTGGAAAATGGTCAAAGCGAATAGTAAGGTTCAATTGGATTTTAGTGCGATTGCTAAAGGGTATGGCGTAGATAAAGTAGGAGAGCTATTAAGTACAAAAGGAATTCAAAATTACTATATAGACATCGGAGGGGAATGTATTATGAAGGGTAAAAGTCCAAGAAATTCACCTTGGAGAATTGGCATCAATACACCGAAAGTAACTGCCAATACGACTGATTTTCAGCAGATTGTTTCTTTAAGTGATAAAGCGATTGCGACTTCTGGAAATTATCGAAATTATTTTGAAGTGGATGGTAAAAAATATGCTCATTCGATTCATCCTAAAACGGGTTTTCCAGAAATGACCAATTTGTTAAGTGCTTCTGTAGTAGCGGATAATTGTACGATTGCAGATGCCTATGCTACGGCTTTAATGATTATGGGAACGGATAAAGCTTTTGAGTTTGCATCTACGCATGATGACATAGAGGCTTATCTGATATATAGTGATGATAATGGAAATCTTGATGTAAAATATACGGAAGGGTTTAGGGATTTTTTGAAATAAAGTATTTTAAGTAGCCACAGATTATCACAGATTACTCGGAAAATAATCTTTTAAATCTGTGTATCCCAATAGCTATCGGGAGTGGCTAATAATATTTACAACAGTTCCACTTCCATATAAATTGGTTGATGATCTGAAAATTGAAACTCTTGGTTAATGGTTTTTACCTTCTTCAATCTTACATTTGGAGAGATTAAGTAAAAATCAATCAAAGTAGTGAAGGTCTCCCCTACTTCAAAAGTATTAGTTAGTTTTCGGTTCGTAGCCGTAGTCGGATCATATACCCATATCCAATCTTCTGGTAGATAATCCATTGGAATGTTGATTTGAGTGTACCCTTCGCCGCCTTCTTCAGAAGGGAAAGAATCATACCTAAAGTTAGGAGGACATTGATTCCAATCTCCACCCACAATTACATAATTCCCTTTCTCATATTCTTGAATCAAGAATTCTTTCAAATACGCCATTTGCTGCTTTTTCAATTTTCCTCCTTTATCATACGCAGAATTATGTGTATTGATGACAATTACATCTTTCCCATTGGCATGTTGAAATCGTTGTAAAATAAAGCACCTATCTAATTGAAAAATTCTAGTCGGCCAATCATAATTCCCTGGAAACTGATACCGAGTTGCACCTTCAGATTCAAATCGACTAAAAGTACTTACGCCTGAATTTACTTCTCCCATAACGTTCCAGGGTTCTAAAATTGGCAACGGTACTCTATCGGCTACATAGTTGTAAGCAATCGTGGCATTTAAGTCGGGATTTGAAGCCCTTAAAGAATCAAATTGATTAATGTGATAACTCCGCTTCGAGTCTGTATCTAACTCTTGTAACAAGAAAAAATCTGCTTGAATCGCGTCAAAAATAGCTTTTAGACCTTGAAAATTTTTTAAAACAGCCTCTTTTGGGGAACGTACCATTTTACCATTTGAAAATAAAAAACCTCCATTATCATAAAAGAAATTAGACTCTTCCCCTAATCCACAAAAACCTACATTCCAATTTAAAAAGGATAAGGTACTATCTTCTATAGTATTTTGATTATCGCCTAAGATCTCTAATTCGATTTTATCTTCAGGTTGAAAATCAGTCATTGTTCCATGAGTCAAGACGACTGCAATGTATAAAGCAATCAATGCAAAAATATATAGGAAGAATTTGATAAATTGTCGTAACATTAGAATTGGTTGATTGAAGATGGAATAAAATAGTGTAATGAATAAATTTATGATCTTTCTTAGTTAGGATTCTCCGAAATCCAAAATGAATAACAACATGAAGGTACATATAAAATAAGACCTTCTAGAATTAGGAGGTCTTATTTTATTAAACTCATACCATATTCATAATGTCCTAAGAACGAGGAGTTATTGGCTGACTAAAGATAACATAGTTAAAACCTAAGGCTTCTATCGTAAATTTATCTAATTTACCTATTGGCAAGTCTTTCGCTTTCTGATAAGCCTCTAAAGCATCTTGAGTTTCAGCATCTAATTTTCCAGAAATCGCCCCCTTATAAAAACTTCTTCCTTTTAGTGCTAATTGAACTTGACTCACTACGATTTCCGTCAACGCATCAGGACAAAGTACTTCTACCCATTCTAAACCTCCTCCTTTTTCTACCAATACTTTTTGCTTAACCATCCGCTTTTTCTCAGGTATCTTAGTTACCTTCTTACGAGCATTTTTTACTAAAATAGCTTTCTTAACCATTTTATATTCTTCTGGAACATAAACAGATGTTACTCTTGATGGCTCTTTAATTACTACTTTTTTCACTAATTCATATTCTCCTTTTACTTCATCTTCATCTAAGCCTACCCCGACCAAATATTCCTTACTTTCATATTGTGGTTTATCTGGCAGCCATTGCATCGTATAGCAATCTTCTTCATTTTGAGAATAACAATTTGGTATTTTCACCTTAACCCATCGTCCGCCTTCCTCTGATGTTTTCTTTTTAGTAATGACGGTCTCGTAAGTTTCTCGTACTATCATAGACTTTTCCTTCTTTGGTACTTTTACATCTATGGTATCATACACTGGAGGAATTGTTATGTACTTCGTATAAGCTTCTTTGGTAACCACTTTTGTTTCCACCGTATCGTATTGTGGTGGAATCAATTCTTCTTTGGTGGTAGCTGGTGATATAACCTGCTCTTTTTCAACAACTTCAAACTTATCTGGCTTCGTAGCTTTGGAATAGCACTTACCATCCATAGGTTGATCGGGCAATTTATTGTCTGGTTGTGCAACTAAAGTAGAACCAATAAATAGTAGTATAAAAAGTTGCGTAGCTGTGTACTTCATTATTTGATTTTTAAAATTCAGGTAACGATTTGATTGTGTAATTGATTGTAAATCAACAAAAACTGAAGTTTCGTAGTGTTGTGTAAACGCAATAATATAATTCTAATTCTTAATTTGAAAGTAAAATAAACACTTTTAGTACAATAATTGCAAGATTAAAGTCAATTCTTAATTAGGGAAACGGAAAATAATAACCTACCCATATTGCTACAAATTTTCCTTTATACTTCCTTCAAT
>CAYLSF010000115.1:0-11501 GCA_964385675.1 uncultured Saprospiraceae bacterium | reverse complement strand
GGTAAACCGACATAATGTGGAGCACCATTATCACTGGTAAAAATGATGATGGTATTATCGTCAATTCCGTTGTCTTTAAGGGCTTGACGAACTTTACCCACTCCTCTATCTACCGCTTTCACCATAGCCGCTTGAACTCGTTCCGTGTGATCCTCTATATAGTCTAAGGCATCGTAATCAGACTTCAAAGCTTGTAAGGGAGTATGTACTGCCCAATAGGCTAAGTATAGGAAAAAGGGTTGATTCTTATTTTTTTCAATAACTTTTACGGCTTCATCAGAAAAATAATCGGTTAAATAACCATCTGGTTCAAATCGCTCGCTTTCATTAAATTTAACCGCATACGGTAAGTTCGGCCACAAGAATCTATCTATTGGATCATGTGCTAGTTTTGCATTGACAATATTAGGGTCTTTTTCTGGCAAAAACATGGAACCATTTTCCAGCCATAGGCTTTCATCAAAACCATGCTTATTTGGATAAAATGCTTTACTGCCTCCCAAATGCCATTTTCCTATATGAACATTATGATACCCCTGTGTCTTTAGCATTTCAGGAATAGTCACTTCAGATGGAGGTAAACCCATTTCTGCAGTTGAAGGTAATTGCTCATCTACTTCCGCATCATAAAATCGTTTTGGTTTTTTATCCTTTGTCACTTCATAAATGAATTTAACAAAACCTTTTGCCGTAGGCGTATATTCATAGCCTGCTCTTGTGGGAAATCGACCCGTCAATAAGGCTGCCCTTGAGGGAGAACAGACTGCTGTAGCAGAATATCCATTGGTACACAAAACGCCATCTGCTGCGAGTTGATCAATATTAGGGGTTTTAAACAGACCATTTGCCATACCGCCACCATAAGTACTCACTTCATTAAATCCCAAATCATCCACTAAAATCACAATGACGTTTGGCTTATCAGAAGTTCGAGTAGTAGGGCCATCTCGCCATTCAGTGGGTTGGTTTTCACTAACAGGATTTGTGATACTGGCAATAATCCCAGGTAATTTATGCCAATTGTATTTAAACCAAATTCCTCCTGCTATAGCGATAAGGATAATAATTCCAAATGCAATGAGTAATCGTTTTTGCCATTTTTTCATAATTGGTTATTTTGGTAGTTTATTATTGTAAAGTCCGTTCGATTAGAATGTTGAATCCAAAAGAAGTTTATCCTATATCTCATAACAAGGAAGCTAAACCTTTGTAAAATTAACTTTTCCAGTTATTCCGTAGCAATAAATAATTTTTGTTAATTTACAAAAAGTATAATCTCTTCTTTACTTATCACCTATTACCTATCACTTATTGCATTCTATAAATTGATGCATTCTATCCGCCATAATCTCTCCAATATCCTCTTGTATAAAATGATTTGCATTTTTAAACTGCTCGTGCGGTTGACCTTTAGCACCAGGTACATGAGTTACCCATTTTCTCTGTAAAGAAGGACGTCCCAATAAATTATCTTTTAAGCCAATTAGCGATAAAAATGGTTTATGAAAATCTTTAAAGTTTTCCCATGCTTGCATTTGCTGCCCGATGATGCCAGCATTCATAGAGGGCAGTGTTCTAGGTCCAGCCATAAAGATAAAAGAGGGAAAAGGGGCTTCATAAGCCGCTAGGATATCATCACTTAGTTTATTTTCAGTTGTCATTTGCATCACATCGCCTACGAAGTTTCGGGTATTACATAAGCTATACAATAACCAAGCTTGAAAGCTATTAAATAAACCCAATAAGACGTGTTTTGCCATAGCACTTTTGAGTCCTTTTATTCTAGGGTTTACAACTAATGGATTTGGAATATAGAATGGATTAGTATCTTTCTTAAATCTAGGTAAATCGCCATTTGCTAGTACCACGCTCGCAAATAAATCTGGATACTCACCGACCAGTCGAGTACCGATAACACTTCCCCAATCTTGAATAAAAGCATGAATATTCTTTAAATCTAAGGCTTGAATAAATGCCATTGTATTATCACAATGCCTATCGTAAGTATGGTATTTCTCTGAAATCGGCTTATCGGATTTGCCCATACCCATCATATCAGGAGCAATACAACGATACCCTTTTTCCACCAAGATAGGAATCATTTTACGATACAAAAATGACCAAGTTGGTTGTCCATGAAGCATTAAAATCAATTCTCCATCTTTGAGTCCTTCGTCCACATAGTGCATTCTTAATCCATCAACAACTACATAATTGGGCTTAAAACTGTAGTTGGGTAAATTCTCAAATCGCTCTTCGGGAGTTTGTACATAATCCCAACCGCTACTAGATCTATGAATAGGAATACTATCATCCCAAAATACTTCTTTGGGGTAAGGTGCAACTTCTTGAATGGAAGTACCACCTCCCTTTTCAAAATCGACCACAATTGGAGAGGGAATAAATTTGGCGATAAACTGACGAATAGCTTTCATAATTGGTTTTATTTTTTGACCCTTTAAAAGTAGGATATAAAACCTAAGTTATTCAATATTGACGGAAATATTTACTAAAAAATTGACCTAGTTTTATCATACATCACTTAGTTACTTCCGTAAATCGCCAAAAGTCCCCAAACTTCTGTTTTTCCAATTTCACTTTACCTTGTTTGACCAATTGTTGAAGTTTTTTGGTTGTAGTTTCATCATCTTGTGAGCGTACAAATGAAATCTCTTTAGTCGCTAAATAGCCATATTTTTTTAGTAAGTCTAATTCTGTCATTTGAATGGATTGAGGCGTTACCTTTTCGCCCAATGCTTTTTCTAATGCTAAAACATAATTAGCATACCCCGACATTCCAGAAATTCTAAAACCTCTATTATCCGTACCAATAAATATAAACGTTGGAAAACCTCGCACACCATAACTTCTTCCCTGCTCCATTTCTTGATAGAAACTTTGCTTGGTGGTTTCACTATGATAATCTTTTAAAAATTGAGCTGTATCTCCTTGACAAGCTGTGATGGCCTTCAATAAAAATTGCTCTTTCGTGATATTCTTCTTTTCTAAAAATAGTTGTTCCCTGATGTTTCGGAGGAAGTTAACCGCAAAATCTTTACCTTGCCGTTGTGCAGCCTTGAAGGCAATAGAAGGAGGGAAAGAAGAATCTAACGGATCTTCCAGCCAAATATCGCCATCAATACTCATACTTGTATATTCACCTACTTCATCCCAATGATGTGCCACATCCGTTGGTTTAGAAATACCATTGGCATTATCTGCAAAACCTTCCCAACCTGGCAGTAAGCCCCCCATTTTATATTCCACATCTACATACGCTCCATATTCTAATTTGAATTTTTTGAGTTGTGGTTCGATTGCCCAACAAGCTGAACAAATTGGATCCGTGTAGTAAATTAATTTGACCTTCTTTTGTGGCATTATATTAATTTCCTCAATGCCATTTTCAGTTGTCGGTTTACAAGTTCCTGTTTCTATATCACAGGCGATATTTAGTTTTTTATCCTTAGTCATTTCGCTATTATTTTTTTGAGCACTACAAGGTAAGTTTAGGATAACTAACCCCATTCCTATCAAGATATTTTTTATCCACCAAACTTTCGTTGCTTTCCAGTTTATCATATCACAAAATTATAACCTTACTGTAAACAAAACAAGTAGTTTGATTTTTACTACCTTTGGTTGTGTTTTTAGACTATTATTGATAATCAGATATTTATGAGTAATAAAAATTCAGAAATAAAATGCCCTATGCGATTTGTCCTCAAAGTAGTGGGCGGAAAATGGAAACCTTTGATACTCCAACAGCTAAAAAGTAACACCTTACGGTTTGGAGAACTGAATAGATTGCTACCTGACATTAATAAACAAATGCTCACTAAAAATCTTCGGGAATTAGAACAAGATGGCGTCATCAATCGAAAGGTATATGCAGAAGTTCCGCCTAAAGTTGAATATTCATTGTCTGAAATTGGCTTGTCTTTGTTGCCTGTTTTGGAAGTAATGGAAAATTGGGGAAAGGAGCAGTTGGGGCTTAGTATTTAGAATCCAATTCATTAAGAAAAATTTGCAACTATTAACGCCCCTTAACCGTACACTTAACGTTTATCGTTGGATTTAAACGCCTAAAAATAACATTAACAACAACGTGTTACAGCAAAAAACAATAGAGCCAGCAAATGCTAAAGTATTATAATAAAATCAAACTTTGGGGGATACAACCCAATGATAGTCAGAATGATCAACGTTCTACCGTTCTATTGAACGAAATAGTGATGACCCTAATATTTTTACAATCCTTTATCCATCTTGAAATTATTACTTCTGATAACCATTCCTTTACCTTCTTATTATTTACAGCAGGGGTTCAATTTTTTACATTGATTCCAGTACTTCTAAATTATTTTAATCGACCGATTGCTGCCAAATGGTATTTTAATGTAGGAATGCCTATTTCGATTACCATTATTACCATATTATATGGCAAAGGGTTACAAGCAGAATTTGCTTACTTAGTTTTCCCAATTACGATTATCTTATTTTTTCATAAAAATTGGCAGTATATCATTCAATTTGCCATCTTGATAGGACTTTACTTATTTGCGGATGATTATGTGATGAATAACGAATCACCTTTGGCTTATCGAGTAAATTATTACAATCGAATTGTCGTATTTATGGCTATGATTTCAAGTGTAGCTATCATTATGTGGCGTTTCAAAAAAGATACAGGAGATTATGAACTACAGATAGAAGATGCGATTGCCACCCTTCAAAATAATCAATCCAAAATAGAAAATCAAAATAAAGCATTGGAACAAGCCAATGAAGAATTAGAACGATTTGCCTATATCTCCTCTCATAATCTGAAAACGCCTATTCGTACTATTAGAAGTTTTACAGATTTGATTGAACGAGGCATTCAAAAAGGGAAAACAGAAGAACTTAAAGATTACCTTCATTTTATTCAGCAAGGGGCTAATCAAATGCAATTATTGGTAACCGGTATTTTGGAATATTCTCAAATCAACGAAATTTCATTAATAAAGCAAGAAACTGTCGATCTGACCAAAGTTGTAGAATTTATCTCCATGCAAGTCATCAATAATAGTCAAAAATCAATTAATATAGAATTTGATGAATTACCAATTATCCACACTAATGCTTCTATGATTAGCTCTATTTTTCAAAATTTGATTGAAAATGGGGTAAAGTACAATAACAATGAAGATATTGAAATACAGATAAAATATCATCAAAAAGATAATCATCATATTTTTACAGTAAAAGATAATGGTATCGGTATAGAGCCAGCATATCATCAAAAGATATTTGGAATGTTTGAGCGATTACATACGAGCAAGGAATATCCTGGTACAGGCATCGGATTAGCGATGAGTAAAAAGATGATTGAAAAACTAAATGGTTCAATCACCCTAGATTCTCAAAAAGGTAAAGGTTGTACATTTACGATTAGTTTACCTATCTCAAATCTATCATCAGAAACTTCTCAAAAAGCAAAAGCATTAACTTCATAAGTAAGACTATATCCTAACTGAACTTGATTGATACTTACACTTACCCCTTCATCAATTCTTTCCTAATTCGACTCAAAGAATGTTTCGTTACCCCAATATACGATGCCAAATAATTCAATGGAATTCGATTGGCTAAATTCGGAAAGCGATTAAAAAACTCCAAGTATCGAGTCTTTGCATCTTCAGCTAGCATTGGACTGATTCTATTGACTTTTTCCATTAGGGCTTTATTGGTAATTTTATTCATGATACTATCCCAAATAATGATAGTATTTGATAAATTTTGTAAACTGTCCTTACTAAAAACAATCAATTCAGTGGGTACAATAGCCTGAATATATTCAGAAGACGGAATTCGATTACTAAAACTATTTAAATCCACCGCAAAATTATTTTCTTCCACAAAGTATCGTGTAACTTCTTTACCCTCTTTATCATAATAACACACTCGCAAGATGCCATTATTCACAAAAGCAACTTGCCGAGCAATCTTACCGGCTTCCGAAAAATATTCATCTTTTTCTAACGAAACAATCGTTACGCTCTCTTCAATCAATTGAATCTGTTGAGTATTCAAGTTGCCGAATTGCAGTAAATAGTTAATTAGGTTTGATGTCATTAGTTCTTTTTATGAGTGAAGTTGTTTAGAGCTATAAATTTCCACTTTCTAAGTCCTCTTTTAAAATCAATAAAGCATTATTCAAAAGCCCTTTCACATTCTTCTTTACAAAAGTATTAATTGCAATTCGTGCAAAAGAATTTTTAGGAACAATCGTGTATGTCCATTCAATATGCGTTTTGCCTTGTTCGTTTTCTGTAAATATCCATTGTCCCTCTATACGTTTGGCTAGTCTCCGTAATGCGGACGTAAAACCATTAATTTGATATGAAAAATCGGAATGAGGATTGACCGTCAATAAATGTTCTTGTGCCGAAGTTCCATCTTCAAAATAAACCGTGCGTTGCATACCAGGTGTGTACCAACGTTCCTGATTACTTGTGCCATCTATCGCTGGTAAATTTTTATATCGCTTAAAAATATATGATAACTCAATAGGCACTATGTATTCAAAGGCTTCTTTAATCGGTGCATTAATGTCTATCGTAACAAGGACAGTAGGATATTGATGGTCTTGTGCTGCTAGTTGTGGCATAAGTATTAAAGTTAGAATGATAAAAAGGATAAACCTCATTGTAATTGGTTATTTTGCTAAATAATACTACAAAATTATGCACCTAATCATTACAGGCTGTTGCCAAATGACAACTAACACAAAACAATTGAAAGTTTAATCTCTTATTTGATAATCGTAACAAACCCAAATTGATTGCGTTACTATTTTAAGTAATAGTATAACTACTGTTTTAAAAACCACACACATGAAGCATTTATACCTATTTATTTTAGTATTCCTTTTACCTACTGTTCAAACTATAGCTCAAACAGAAATTGCTAAAATCCCTTTAGACAATCGGTTACGAGACATCACTGAAATTATACACTTTACAGATGCCAAGGGGAAGAATTTATTAAAGTTTCAAAATAAAGATCATGCTCAATATAGCTTGATAATAGAAGATTCGCTACAAGCCAACAAAACAATACCTCTTAAGGAGCGATATGAATTATTAGAGTGTCTATCCAGTAACCGTGATTTCACTCTATTCTATAAAAATGAAAGAAATAATGCGATACATACTTTTAACATGGGGCAACGAACAATATCAGATAAACTATCTGCTATCAATATTCCAAAGTCAAAAGAAAGATATATTACCCACTTTTATCATAAGGGCGATTTCTTGGTGTTTAAATACTCAAAATCACCATTTACCCTACATACTTATACCATAGGACAAACACAAAGTTTTGTAAAACAAAGTCAAGATTTTCAGCATCGCAAAAGAGAAACCTTTGTTGGACAGATTAAAACCAATGAAGAATTTATTCTTGTCCGAATGTCCACTAATCCATTTCAACTGCATTTCTATCGTTATGTTAAGCATAAAGGATTTGAAAAACGCTCCGTTGATATTCGCTCATTGTATAAAGTAGCAGGTATTGATAGAAGGGTTTCTACAGCCGATATTCTGTTTAATGAATCAACGCCCTTACTAGCGTCTATTATAGACAATACGATTTATTTGTATTTGGATAATGTACTGTATGTGAATCCCTCTTTTTCCAGAAAGAAAAACAGAATGCCTTTGCCTAATGTACTACAATTAAATTGGAAGAATAAGCAGACTAAACTCTTAACCTTTGGAGGAGACACAGATTATAAGTTCGACAATAGAAGTAGTATGTTATTGGATAATCTCTATTTTAAATTATTGGTGAGTCGGCAATACTTTGACTTATCCATATATGATATGACCTCCGACACTTTACTGAAGGAATACGCTTATACTGCCAACGAGGATATTGAACTCATTCATGGTGAAGCTACGGTCAATAAAGCCTCTTATCTTTCTTTTGATGCTGGGGTTGCGGCTATTCCATTAACGCTAAGAAAACGAAATTCTACGATTACAGATACCAAAAAAATATTGAGAAGCCTTTCGGCGGATAATTTATTCTTGGATGTTTATAACGATGACAATATCATAGAATTAGAAATTACAGGTACTCGCCAACAAACCATTCTATTTGATGAGGTGATTACAACAAGTTTTACAGGTTATCTCTCCAAGTCTGATTTAGAAATTGTCAAAAATCCAGAGGAAATAACCGCCCCCAAATGGAAGGAAGTAGAAGCCTATATGGATCAGTTAACACAATCGAATAAAGACTTAGAACATATCATCGTTTATGAATCGCAAGGCAGTATTTATGTGGCGTATGCGGATGAGATTAAGCGGTATTGTCGGGTTGTTCGGTTTTAGGGTTTGCATGTCTAAGGATATTTTTCGCTAAAAGATAATGAGTTTTGATTATTTTCCTTCGGAATCTATGTATATTCACCACATTCCGAAGGAAAATAATCAAAACTGCTTTATGAAAAGTAAATTAATTGGTAGAACTAAAGAAATTGAGCTCTTAAAAGCTGCATTGATTTCAGAAGAGGCAGAAATGATTTCTGTAATAGGAAGACGAAGAGTTGGTAAAACATTTTTGATACAAGAAGTTTATCAAAAGCATATTGTCTTTGAAATTTCAGGCATTCAAAATGCCGATAAAAAAGAGCAAATCCGAAACTTTAGAGAGCGACTAATTGAGTTTTTTCCAACAACAGATATTAATACTCCTAAAGACTGGTTGGATGCTTTTTTTTTATTGGTTCGTTTACTGAGAGCACAATCTTTTAATGAAAAAAAGGTAGTATTTTTTGATGAAGTCCCTTGGATGGCAACTCAAAAATCAGGCTTCTTAAAAGGTTTAAGCTATTTTTGGAATTCTTGGGCTGTTCGGCAAAATATAGTGGTTGTTTTATGTGGCTCAGCGGCCTCTTGGATGATTCATAAGATACTTAGAGATAAAGGAGGGTTACACAATCGTGTAACGCGTAGAATTCGATTGCAACCCTTTACATTATCAGAGACAAAGGAATATCTTGAAAGTCGTTCTGTTTTTTTTGATCATTATCAATTACTACAATTATATATGGTCATGGGCGGTATTCCGCATTACTTGAAAGAATTAAAAGCTGGAAAAAGTGCCGTTCAAAATATAAACCAAATTTGTTTTAGTGAAGATGGATTACTTCAAGACGAATTTCTTAGTCTTTACCCCGCACTTTTTCAACGCTCTGATTATCACGTAACTATTATTCGAGCTTTAGCTACAAAGCAGAATGGAATGAGTAGGAGTGAACTTTTAAATGTAACTAAATTGCCGGATGGTGGAAGAATTACACAAGTTTTAGATGAATTAAGTCAGTCAGGATTTATTACATCTTATCCCCCTTTTGGTAAAAAGAAGAAAGGGCAGATCTATCGCTTAATTGATGAATATTCTCTTTTCTATTTAAAATTTATTGAGCAAAATCTACAAAATCCTCCAACTTGGACAAGTCTTAGTCAAACACAAGCGTATAAAATTTGGTGCGGATATGCCTATGAAAATATTTGCTTGAAACACATTGTAGCCATCAAAAAAGCCTTAGAAATAGGGGGGATTTATGCAACAACTTCTTCGTTTTTAAAACAAGGGAATGATACGCAAAAAGGAACACAAATAGACCTTGTCATCAACCGAAATGATCATATTATCAATCTATGTGAAATCAAATTTTATAATGTAGAATTTACGATTACAAAAGACTATGCTCAAAAAGTAAGGGATAAAATTCGGATCTTTCAAGAAGTTACTAAAACTAAAAAACAGGTACAAATCGTATTCATTACAACATTTGGACTAAAATCAAATAAACATAGTCTAGGACTGGTTCATGCAGCTTATGGAATGGATATCTTTTTTGATTAAATCCATTCCATAATAAGTAGATGACTGATGTCTATTCCATCTTCTTCAAATAAACCGTTTTATCCTTTCCATTTACTTTATCTATCCAAATCATCTCATCGGCTTGAATTGAAATAATTTTATATGTTTTGACAAAAAAGCTACTATCTCTATCATCATTATTTCTAGTATCTATTGTTAGTTTTCGCCCATTGATTTTCCATTTTCCTGTTTTTTGACCATAGTTTATCATTTTACCTAGAGGATATAGTTCAAAAATATAAGGATCTGTTATTTTAGTCGTTTTTTTGCCAATGGTATATTTCATGGTTCGCCATTTCCCTATAAAGAGCGAATCACTAATAGCAGGTTTTTCTCCCGTACCATCTATTCTAATAAATTTACTATCGCCATCGTAAATTTCTACCTCGTGGCCTTTATACAATTCTGGGAAATAATCACTTAGCGTAAGAGGGACTTCAAAATTCTTTGGTCTTTTACTTGTGGAAGAGAATCTCCTGTTCCTAGAATTAGTCTTATATTTAATTCTTAGTTTTCTGCCTTTTTTGCTGAGCTTCCAAGAACCATGATAGACCACAGAATCCGCTAAATTATAAATGAATTTTCCATCTGGTTTAAACTCTACGATAAGTTTAAATTCGTTGTTAAATACATTGGTATGTATCCAATAATTATTGGTAGAATCGTAAGTCAAAATATAGTGTTTGGTCATTATCCATTTTCCTATGGGTGTATCATTTTGTGCACTAATGGATTTAGTAACTCCTATTGATAGTAGGAGTAAGAATAAATATTTCATTCTATGAATTTTTTTCTAACGATACCAATCGGCAACGTTTTGGGTAAAGATAATTAGTATGTGACTATACTTTGGCTTAACGTTTAGAATAGCTACTTTAAATGACTCAATTTGTTAATTTTATCTTAAATTTTACAAAAGTAGTTTAGTCAATTTTGATTAAACTGGAAATACAAATGATAGAAGTAGAAAACAAGACGTGCCACATATAATGGGTTTACAAGCATTCAACTTATAGTTTTCTAGAGTCACTACCAATTATCGGGACTATATTCCTATGAACTCCCCTAACGTAAAAAGACCACCCTTAAAGGGCAGCCTTTCTTATAATATGAAAATAGTTTATAGTTATTTTGCTTCAAGCATAATTTCAGCGTTTGAGTTAGTTCTATCTAGTTCTTGACTATTTAATTGAAATGTTTTTTGTGTATTGATATAGTCACAATCACATTCGCCATAATGTCCTTTTACTTCAATATCGGATAACTTATGTGCAAAATCACCGTTAGTATTACGGATGATGTAATCATAATCTTCATAAGAGTTTAAATTAATAAAACCACCTGAAGAAAAAGGATAGCCATCTGCTAAAACTAAGGCGTTAGAACCATTAGCAGCCTCTAAATAAGCTACAGAATCAATTGGATTAAAGAAACCATCATTCTTATTAAAACGTACTAAATAAGCGGTTTCAATCTGATTTTGTGGTACACTACTATCAAATACGAATGATAGAGAGTTGATATAATCAATATCTGGCTGGTCACAGAATTTTAAC
>CAYLSF010000114.1:0-11503 GCA_964385675.1 uncultured Saprospiraceae bacterium | reverse complement strand
GTGTTGATGTGTTGATGTGTTGATGTGTTGATGTGTTGATGTGTTGATGTGTTGAATAGGAACTCTTTACTCATGTCAGAAAATCTAAATTAAGAAATTCATGTCTGATACAATTATATATGGTAGGCATCCTGTGACGGAGGCCATTCAAAGTGCTAAAACGTTTGATAAAGTTTTATTTCAGCAAGGAATAAAAGGAGAGTTTGAGCGAGAAGTACGTACCCTTTGTAAGCGTTATAATATTCCAATGCAGATAGTGCCTAAAGAGCGATTAAGTCACCTTTCAAAAGGTAAGAATCACCAAGGTATCATTGGACTAATGTCCGCCATTAAATATCAAAGACTTAAGAATATTCTACATAATTGGGACGATGACACCAAAGCCCCTTTATTTTTATTAGTAGATGGTGTGACAGATGTTCGGAATATTGGAGCAATTGCACGTTCTGCGGAATTAGCAGGTGTAGATGCTTTAGTTTTATCTCAGAAAAAAACAGCACCAATCAATGCTGAAGCCATAAAAGCATCAGCAGGAGCATTAACGAAGCTTCCTGTTTGTAGAGAAAAAAGCATTAGTAGTGTTGTCGATTTTTTGCAATTGAAGGACATTCAAGTATTGGCTAGTGATTTAAAAGCAATCGATAAGGTTTATGAAATGGATTTCAAGACCCCCACTGCTATTATTGTAGGTTCTGAAAATAGAGGCGTTAATCCACATTTATTAGAAAAAGTAGATGAAACCTTCATCATTCCTCAAGTTGGTGCATCTGACTCATTTAATGTTTCTGTGGCTACAGGAATAATTTTATATGAAGTTATGCGACAGAGAGGGGCTTAGGAAAATGGATTATTTTTTGAATGTTACAATTGTGCTCATTTGAAATGGATTATGTTTGGAAGTTTCAATACTGTATTTTATGTAAATTCCTACTATTTACAACAATACATTCAGCGAAGGGTTAAAATCCTATTGCTGCAACCGATTTAAATAATGTCGAAGAATTATTTCTAATCAATATTTCCGTAAAAAACTATTAGTCAATGACTTAATTACACTATTGATTTTCAGTATAAGAAACTTGATATTTGTAATCTTACACGAATGACGTATTAATTCAACATAAAAAAATTAATAAATATGGTTCTTTGTGTAAAAATGACAATAAGAACTACTAATTTTGTTTAACTTTCGGCAAATTTGCTGCCTAGAAATGAATATACTATGAACTTAAAAAGAGCTAGATCACTGATTATCAAAGTTAATCACTTATATGAAACAATTAGTGAGACACCTGATGATATTCCAAATATTGAACGAGATTTAATGCTTCAATATTTAAGAGAGTTATATGAGGTATTTCATGAAGGTAATTATCGTCCTACTACTCAAGATAATAAGTCATCTACGCCAACCATTATACAAGAGGTAGTAATACCCAAAGTATCAGAACCCGTTGTAAAAGAAGAACCTAAGCCAATAGTCAAGAAACAAGAAATTATTGAGCCAACACCGAAACCAATTGAAAAGATAACAAAACCAATTACTAAGCCTGAACCATCTATAGAACCTCCTGTTCGCATCCAGAAAGAAGTTGAATCAACCCCTCCCAAAAAACCAATTGAAGTCGTAAAACCACAACCTAAGCCAGAGCCTAAAGTTATTCATACCCCTCCTCCAACTAAAAAAATTATAGATGAGGGGATATACTCAGAATTATTTGAAGCAAAACGAGCAACCGATTTATCAGAACGACTGAGCGCTACACCTATTAAAGATTTAAAAAATGCTATGGGTATCAATGAACGTTTCTTAAATATCAGCGAACTATTTGGAGGCAATGCTATTGCATACAATGATACTATCAATATTTTGAATGAGTTAACCGATTTTGATAGTGCTAGATCTTACATAATAGAAGCCTTAGCACCTAAATATGATTGGCTAGATGATAGGAGAATAAACTTAGCTAAATCATTTATTAAAAAAGTAAAAAGACGCTATAAGTCTTAGCGAGTAATTTTAAATTTTGGTAGAGTACAATTCTTTCAAAATTCAAAATTAAACACATTATATATCCAAAGTACTATGAAAAAGATTGCTGTATTTACTTCAGGAGGTGATGCACCCGGTATGAATGCTTGTATCAGGGCAGTAGTTAGAACTGCTTTGTATTATGGTATGGCAATAGTAGGGATTAAGAGAGGTTATGAGGGAATGATAGAAAATAATATGTCTCCAATGGGGTCAAGGGATGTAAGTAATATTATTCAGAAAGGAGGAACTATACTACAATCCGCAAGGAGTAAAAGATTTCGTACACCTGAAGGTCGTAAAATTGCCTACGAAAACCTTAAAAAATCAGGTATTGATGGTATTGTAGCCATTGGAGGAGATGGAACATTTACTGGAGCCAATATTTTTTGTCAAGAATACCCCGATATAAAAATGGTGGGTGTTCCAGGTACTATTGATAATGACCTATATGGAACTGATTTTACAATTGGTTTTGATACAGCTATCAATACAGCTATGGAAGCCATTGATAAAATTAAAGATACAGCAGATGCCCACAATCGACTTTTCTTTGTGGAGGTCATGGGGCGTGATGCAGGTTTTATTGCTATGCAAAGTGGAATTGCTACCGGTGCAGAAGCTATCTTAATTCCAGAATCTAAGACTTCTATTGATAAGGTCAGTGATACACTACGAGAAAATCATAGACGTAAAAAATCTTCTAGTATCGTAATTGTTGCAGAAGGAGATGATGAAGGCGGTGCCTTTGCCATTGCTGAAAAAGTAAAGCAACAATTTGATGAGTACGATACTAGAGTAACTGTGTTAGGACATATTCAAAGAGGCGGTAGTCCGACTTGTGCAGAACGAGTACTAGCAAGTCGATTAGGTATGGAAAGTGTAAAAGCTTTGATTAATGGTCAGTCCAAAGTGATGATTGGGCAAGTACATAAGGATATTGTTTATACGCCATTTGAAAAAGCCATTAAATACAATAGAAGAGTTCGTCCTGTATTTGCACATCTTGCAGAAGTCTTATCGTATCATTAGGAAGGTACAAGGTGCAAAGTTTAAGATATATACAAGCAAGGGTATTGTTTTTATGCCTTGAACCTTACACCTTATACCTTACACCTAACTTCTATGGTTCATTCCTTTTTTGAGCGTTTTAAAAATAAAAATATCATTATTGTTGGCGATGTCATGTTAGACCGATATTTAGTTGGTGATGTCAATCGTATTTCTCCAGAAGCCCCTGTTCCTGTAGTACACATCCAACAAACAGATGATCGGTTAGGAGGGGCAGGAAATGTTGCTTTAAATGTCCTAGCTTTAGGAGCTTCTATACACTTATGTAGTGTGATTGGTAAAGACAAAGAGGGGGAAGCATTAGAGGTATTATTACAAAAAAAAAATATTCAAACTACAGGATTACTCAAAACTTCTACTCGCCCTACAACGGTTAAAACGAGGATTTTAGCCCGAAATCAACAACTATTAAGAGTGGATCAAGAAGTTACGTATGATATTAGTCAAGCAGAAGAACAAGACTTAGTTTCTAAATTTCAATATATCTTAGATAATCATACGGTTGATGCTGTAATTCTTCAAGATTATAACAAAGGTGTGCTTACGCCTTATATCATTAAAACCTTGATTCATCATTGCAATAAGCAAAATATCCCAACCATTGTCGATCCTAAAAATACGAACTTCTTTGCTTATAAAAATACGACCTTATTTAAACCTAATTTAAAAGAGGTCATAGAAGGTACAGGGCTAAATGTAAATCCTGATGATGTCAACTCCCTACGAAAATGTGCTTCCTTACTTCGCAGCAAAATGAATGTGCCATACATTTTAATTACGCTATCAGAAAGAGGAATTTATATAGATACAGCGGAAGGTGGACAAATTATCCCTACACAACCTAGACATATTGCCGATGTATGTGGTGCAGGTGATACCGTCGTAAGTACCGTTACCTTAGGTTTAGCTGCTCAATTGAATATTCAGGAAATTGCAACAATAGCCAATTTAGCCGGTGGTATTGTTTGTGAATCTGTGGGGGTTGTACCGATTGATGTCGTGAAGTTGGAGGAGGAGTATTCGAGGTTACTAAACCTATAAGATTTGTAAAACCTTATAGGTTTAGATTTAAAAAAAATTAAGCCGCTTTCAACCTAGCCAGTTTACTTCTTGATATTTTTTCCATCGCATATTCTTCTGTTACGATAAATTCTTTAATATCTTTTTTAGACGGCAATTCAAACATCGCATCTGTCATAATAGCTTCACAGATAGAACGCAATCCTCTTGCCCCTAATTTAAATTCCATCGCTTTTGAAACAATAAAATCCAATGCTCCATCAGAAAAGGATAATTGAATCCCTTCCATAGAGAATAACTTTTTATACTGCTTGATTAACGCATTTTTTGGCTCTACTAAGATACGCTTTAAGGCTTCATGATCCAATGGATCGAGGTAAGTCAATACAGGTAAGCGTCCCAATAATTCTGGAATTAAACCATACGCCTTTGTATCTTGATGCGTAATATATTGTAACATATTTTCTCTATCCACGGTCTCTTTAGATTCACTATTGAATCCCATAACTTGTGTGTTCAATCGGCGAGCAATGTTACGCTCAATTCCATCAAATGCACCGCCACAGATAAATAAAATATTACGGGTATCAACTTTTATTAACTTTTGCTCAGGGTGCTTACGACCGCCATACGGTGGTACATTCACATCTGTTCCTTCAAGCATTTTTAATAACCCTTGTTGTACACCTTCTCCCGATACATCACGAGTAATAGAAGGATTATCTGACTTACGAGCAATTTTATCAATCTCATCCACGTATATAATTCCTTTCTCTGCAGCCTTTACATTATAATCACATACTTGCAGTAATCGACTCAAAATGCTTTCTACATCTTCTCCCACATAACCTGCTTCTGTAAATACAGTAGCATCCACAATCGCAAAAGGAACTTTTAAATATTTGGCAATACTACGGGCAAGGAGTGTTTTCCCTGTTCCTGTACGCCCAACCATCAATATATTCGATTTTTCAATTTCTATCTCATCTTCGGAACGTTGACGTAGTCTTTTATAATGATTATACACAGCAACAGATAAGAATTTTTTAGCATCATCTTGTCCAATTACATATTGGTCTAAATGCCCTTTAATATCTTTAGGTGTAACTGTATCTGGCAGACTAAATTCAGAATCATGAGCACCAGAGTTGAGTTCTTCTAGTATAATTTGTTGTGCTTGTTCTACACAATTTTCGCAGATGTGACCTTCTATTCCAGCTACTAGTATTAATGCTTCTTCTTTGCTACGTCCACAAAACGAACAGCGATAATAGTTTCTTTTCATTGTATAATTGTTAGGTTAATGCGAATGGCACTAACTTTCAAGTAGGGTCAATTGATTATTGACGACTAAGTGTAATAGTTACGCAAGATACGGAAAAATAGTTGCTTAATAAAATGGTTGGTATAGTGCTTAATGGTCAGTGGCTAGTCGTTAGTTTATTACAACTTGATGATAATTATAAATAGAGTAGATTCAACGGGTGAGTCACTCACCCGTTGAATAAAATTGATAACAAGTATCTAGCATCCAGTATCAAGAACCTAAGATGCAGGACGTGCTAATACCTCATCTACTAAACCATATTCCTTAGCTTCAGGTGCACGCATCCAGTTATCTCTATCACAATCTTGTAGAATTGTCTCATAGGTTTGACCGGTATGATTTGCTAAAATATCATACAACTCTTTTTGCATCTGCTTGATCAATTTGTAAGAAATTTCCATGTCAGATACTTGCCCTTGCATACCTCCTAATGGTTGGTGAATCATTACTCTTGCGTGTGGTAAAGCTGTACGTTTACCTGCTTTTCCTGCTGCTAACAATACTGCACCCATAGACGCCGCTAATCCTGTACAGATAGTTGCTACATCTGGAGAAATGTATTGCATGGTGTCATAAATACCCAATCCATCAATTACAGAACCACCTGGGCTATTGATAAACATTTGAACATCACGCTTTGGGTCGGCAGATTCAAGGAATAATAATTGAGCTTGGATTACATTTGCAACATAAGAATTTACAGGAACCCCCATAAAGATAATACGGTCCATCATCATTCTTGAGAATACATCTAACCCCACAATATTCATCTGACGCTCTTCAATTACATTTGGTGTAAAACCTGTGATAGTAGGAATAGTCGGTACGCTTTTTTCCATGTAGTTATCTAGGTGCATACTATTCATACCTAAATGTTTGGTAGCGTATTTACGGAATTCATTTTTGTCGTACATAGTCTAAACGTATAAATCAAAATGAAAGAGAGAACTAAAATAAACCATCTTAATCCTTCAATCTATTTTGAAGTGTTACTAATTATTTTAAAAATTGACTGATTATTAGTGGTGAGTTGATTAATAAATTGATGTTTTCTTATCAACCTTTTGAAAAAACCTTAATTGGTTATTTATTTTCAAACACTGGAAATAATAACACAAATCCATGTATAAAGATGTGAAACAATGGGCAATTATCTATCCAAGTAATAAAAATATAGACAAATACGAATTTTGACAGGATGGAAGTGTCAATTTAGGGGAACTAATTTTCGGGATTATGACAAAAAGACAAAATTTGAGGTAGTTGTTAAACACCTTAAGTTTACCAAACTTTTGGAAGTTTAGTAAACTCAAGGCTTAATTTTATCATATTACTCTTCAATGGTCGAATCTAATTCTTCTGCTGCTTCATCTGCATTTTCTACCGCTTCTTCTATTTCTGCTACCGCTTCCTCTACTTCCTCTACTACAGCGTCAACTTCTGCCGCAACTTCTTCTTCTACAGATGTTTCGATTTCTGCTACTTCTTCATTAACCTCTTCTACTTCTGCGGTATCTTCTGTAGTTTCGCCTCTTCGCTCTGCTTGCTCTTTTTTCAATAATTCAGATAAGTCTTCAGAAGTAATTTCCTCTTCCTCTAAAGTTACAATATCTTTAATCGCTTTAATCATTTCTCTACTCAACGCTTCGCCATAAGCCTGTTCTCTGATTTGAGCCCCTTCTTTTGATTGCAATAAGCGTTTTGCCATATTATCTAAGAACTCATCATTGCCGCCCATCATACCTCCATAGTATCCACCAATGATATTCTTGACATTCGTCAAAATCGTCTCTTCACTAATTTCGATACCATGATCATCTGCAATTTGTTCTTGAAGTAATGACCATTTTAACCCTTCTTTGAAATCATCAAACCCCTTTTCAATTTCTTCTGCTGACTTATTTTTATCAGTAAACGCCATCCATCTTTTCAAAAAGTCTTCTGGCAATGCAATTTCGTTAGATTCCTTAATATGCTTTTCAAAATCATAGTAGAGTTTTACCTCTGCTTGTGCATTATAGAACTCTTCAATTCTTTCTTTGATTTTAGCTTTGAAAGCCTCCTCTGTTTCGATTCCTTCATCTGGAAACATTTTATCAAAGAACTCTTGATTCATCTCCGCAGGGGCTTGACGCGTCACTTCCTCTATTGTTGCTTGGAATTTTTCATTGATTTCTAAAAACTCCATATCCTCTTCCTCTACGTCTAATAAATATTTTCTGATTTTCTCAGGTTCAAGGCTATCCAATTCATACACATTTGTTACGAAAGTATCCCCTGTTTTTAAGGTCAATATTTGTGCTTTCAACTCCTCATTTACAATTCTATCCACAGCGGTAGAAGTTGTATTCTCAATACCATTTACCTTAATTTCACCTTCATCCGTCAATTCTTGAAGTTGAATTTTTATCAAATCCGTTTCAACGATATCTTCTGTAGGATGTGTACTCGAAGCTAAACGCTCCTGATTATTTTTAACCTCTTCTTCTATTTCTGAATCTGCAACAGTCGCTTTATATAAAGTCAAAACGGTATCCGAAGAAAATCCTTGTACTTCTATTTCTGGCCTGATGCCCAATTCAAATTTGAAATCATAGTCATTCTTCTTGAACACATTGAAGTCCATATCATCTTGACCAATAGGCAATGGCTGCCCCAATAAATCCAAATCTTTGAAATAATCCGTAGTAGAATCTACTAAAATCTTATTCAATTCATCCAATAGTATTCTAGCACCATACATTTTTTTAACAAATGACATTGGTGTTTTTCCCGCTCTAAATCCTTTAAACGATGCCGTTCTACGAATTTTATTTAATTCCTTATTAACAGGTACACTATATTCACTATAAGGAATAGTTACTGTAAGAAAGGCAGTCAAGTTGTCTTTATCTTCTCTATTGAATGAAGGCATGACAGTATAGTTTTTTATTAGTTTGTCTATGAATTACCTACGACAAATAAACCTCATGAAATATTATAAAGTTTATAACTTATCAAAATTCATAAACTGCTCAAAAATTGATAAAAAAAAAGTGTACATCTGTACACCTTCTTTTATTAAACCTGTGCGGGTAGAGGGAGTCGAACCCCCACGCCTCGCGGCACTAGATCCTAAGTCTAGCGTGTCTACCAATTCCACCATACCCGCAAAATATAATGGATTTTATTTTAGCGGTGCAAATATACATTGATTTTTATAATTTGTACTATATATAGTGATATAATTTCACTTAAAAAATCGGTAATTTATTACTATGCATAATTATGAACTAAAATAATGATTTAAAGAGTCATTATATCTTCTTATTCTACTGAAATAAAATGATTTAAATTCAGCATTTTTTATAAATAGTCCTTATCTTAGGTAACCCAGAAGAATTAAGAATTAAGAATTAAGTCACGATAGCTATCGGGACGGGAAGAATAGGAATTAGGAATTGAGAATTAGGTATTAACAGTTAACAGTTAATAATTAACAATTAAAAAACGTAGTAACTATGCAGGAAGTAGTAGCATATATGACCGCAGAGGAAGAAGCTCAGGAGATAAAACGGGCTTATCGGAGGTTGCTTCGGAGTATTAAAACCAAACGTACGAAAGAGCAAACCGCTCTTATACGTAAAGCATATCAATTAGCGGTAAAAGCACACCAAAAACAACGTCGAAAGTCTGGAGAGCCTTATATTTTACATCCTATTGAGGTCGCTCGAATTTGTGCTGGAGAAATTGGACTCGGGACAACCGTTGTCATTAGTGCTTTACTCCATGATGTGGTAGAAGATACAGAAGTTACCCTAGCAGAAATCAAGGAAGATTTTGGAGCAAAAGTGGCATCAATCGTAGATGGTTTAACGAAGTTTGATAATATTTTCAAAGTAGCAAGTCCTCAAGCTGAAAACTTTAGAAAGATATTGAGTACCTTAGCAGAAGATGCAAGAGTCGTATTGATAAAGATGGCAGACCGATTGCACAATATGCGTACGCTAGGCTCAATGCCTATACACAAACAACTCAAAATAGCTTCTGAAACTAAATATATTTATGCTCCCTTAGCACACCGATTAGGATTATATAATATGAAAACAGAGTTTCAGGATATTTGTATGCGTATCTTGGAACCTGAAAATTATTACTTTCTAGAAGAAAAGTTAGAGTCTTCCAAAGCAGAACGCACTCGCTATGTCAATGAATTTATCAAACCAATAAAAAAACGACTGAACAAAACGGAGCTTAAAGGAAAATATAAAATATTTGGTCGCCATAAAGCCATTTCTTCTATCTGGAATAAGATGCAGAAAAAGGATGTACAGTTTGAAGAGGTCTATGACTTATTTGCGGTACGGGTCATCATTGATGTAGAACCTGAAAGAGAAAAGCTTAGTTGCTGGATGATTTATTCCGTCATTACCGATGAATATCAACCTATTCCTGAACGATTGAAAGACTGGGTCGCTACACCAAAATCCAATGGTTATGAATCTCTACATACAACTGTAGTAGGTCCCAGAGGGCGATATGTAGAAGTGCAGGTGCGAAGTGAACGAATGGATGAAATTGCAGAGAAGGGATTGGCAGCACACTGGAAATATAAAGAAGTTAAGACCGAACGAGTATTTGATAGATGGTTGAGTAGAATTAGGGAAGTTTTAGATAATCCTGCTGAAGATGCCCTTCAGTTTATGGATGATTTTAAAGATAATCTATTCATCAAAGAAGTCTATGTATTTACTCCAAAAGGAGAGATGAAGATTTTACCTAATGGTGCAACTGCATTAGATTTTGCTTTTGGAATCCATACGGAAGTCGGTTATCACTGTACTGCCATCAAAGTCAATAAGAAATTGGTTTCGATGGATTATGTCCTAAAAAACGGGGATCAAATCTATGTAACGACCTCTAGGAATCAAAAACCGACTGAGGATTGGCTAAAAATGGTTAAAACCAGTAAAGCCAAAACTCGAATTCGAAAAGGACTCAACGAGGAAAAACGCCAACGAGCCGAATTTGGTAAAGAAATGCTCATGCGAAAGCTGAAAAATTTCAAAGCCAATTTTAATGACTATAATATTGACTTTTTGGTGGGTTATTTCAAATTTAATAATCGGATAGATTTCTATTATGCCTTAGCACAAGAAACCATTAATCTACAAGAAGCCCTCAAAAAATTAAGTGTTGAAGGGGGCAAATTAGAAGAGTACAAACCTTTCATTTTTGAAAGCCGACTAGAAAAAGCAGATCCTATTCCAATTTCTAAACCAAAGCAATTCGATACACTTAAATTATTAATTAACGGAGAGGATGCTAGTAAAATTGATTACGAGTTAGCAACTTGTTGCAATCCGCTACAAGGGGATAATATTTTTGCGTACCCCTCTAAAACAGGGATTAAGATTCATAGACGAAATTGTCCTAATTCGGTGGATTTATTATCCAAGTTCGGACACCGAGTGATGCAAGCACATTGGGGGGACTCCGTTACGGCATCTTTTGTAGCCGATTTAGAGATCACAGGGGTGGATAAGATGGGCGTTATTCAATCCTTGACCAATACGATTACCAATAAACTACATGTAGATATGCGAGGTATGAGTATTGACGCAGATGCGGGTTATTACAGAGGTAGAATTAGTGTGGTGGTTTTTAATACCGATCAATTACAATTTGTTATTCAAACTTTAAAAACATTGGAAGGCGTCAATACAGTTACTCGTATGGAGTAATGAATACTTTGTATAAATTTGACTTATCCCTCATATAATTTGACAATAGAATTGTGTGAGGGAATTGTTTTTTTATAACCTTTGTGTCATCAGTATAATTAATACAATATACAGTCCATTTAGCAAATACAAATTTACTATCTTTTTTAACTACTGCTAGGAATCATAATAGAATAAAAAGTCATCTAACAAATGTTTTGAGTGTAACTAAATGAAAAGTACGATTAAAATCTTTACCGTTTATAAGCATAATTATTTATTTATTATTCCTACTGTAAACACATAAATGATGCAATAGGAATGAAAAAGCGATGCTGCCAGCGGACAATT
>CAYLSF010000113.1:0-11506 GCA_964385675.1 uncultured Saprospiraceae bacterium | reverse complement strand
AGAGAAAGAATAATTTATTACGTTTTTATTATTACAGCTTTATATTCTTGTTCTTCTCAACTCCAAAATGTAAAAAATTGCCCTTTGGAAGATGATTTTTATACTGAAGAAAAACAGTATTTATTAAATCTAAATGAACTTATTACCATATTTAAATATGATTTTCATAGTGTTATAGTTGAGTTAGAAAGATTCAAATTCAAATTGATAAAACAGGACTACAATAATCCTAATTGTGATACCTATATTTTTGAAAACGATATGGATAGTATTAACCAAAGATTATATATTAGTTCTTGCTCAAATATGTATTCAGTCGAATATACAATTGATTCAGATAGTATCTCAATTTTATCAGAGATAAATAAGCAAGCGTTAAATTGTGAATTTGGGGTACTTCATCAAACACAAAATTTAAATTCTATTACTTTAGGACGAAAAACAGATCGGCTTGTACTGACATTGACAGCTAGAGGAGGGGCAGAATTATTACCTGGTGAACCATTTACTCAAAATGAAAGTGTAATGCTGCATAAGGTGCAATAATTGATGAATTAGGATAATTACCTTTTCATCTGACAAAAGACGTGGTTGCCATCAGGTGAATTCTTATAAATTCCTAAAATTTTAATCTGTCAAGTATTAATCTTAGCCTTTCATTCGTCTGTTGGCTACCTTCCACTATGTTTATCAAAATAATTATAATATTTGAGACAACTTGACTTATTTACTATTAGTGAAGAGGTTAGAGGGGTAGGGAGTGAGGTTTTTTGTTAGCTAACTTTTCTTTTTAATAGCTTGGGATGCCGATAGCTATCGGCACTGCCTTCGCAGGAATGACGTTTTTAAGTAAAAAAGGCATCCCCTTTCGAGGATGCCTAATCAGTTCAGAAAAACCTAATGTAGTATAGGTTATTTTTAACGACGCTTTAGAATCGCTTACGGTCTATGATTCATACGAACCAGTTTAACTGTCTTGCGATTTTTAGCGGTTGTTGCTTCTAGTATATATACCCCATTTTGTAAATCAGGTATCGTCATTTCTACTTTTACATCGCCCGTATTTTGTAGTCGTTGCTGACGGTGTACTTCTTGTCCTTGTACATTTAAGATACGGATATTGATGTATTCTTCATTGTCTGGCACAAATCCTTCTACTGTAATTCTATTGTTGAATGGATTTGGATATGCCTTCACTTCAAATGATTGTGTTGTTGGTTGTGTAGCTGCCTCTTCTTCTTCTATTTCAGTTTCAGTAGGTGTATTCTCTATGGTTGTTAAAGATACAATGCCTTCTTCTGGTCCTTCCTGTGTAGAACGAGCTAAGACATTCCCAATTGAACAACCCATAACTTTGACTTCTGCTAAACTCAAGTAGTTTTTGTATTTCAACATGATGCATACATATCGTCCTGTACGATGAACAGGAACGGTTGTTGGATAACCCGCTTGTGAGGAATAGTATTTACTCCATACATTTGGATCGTTCAGCAAGGTATTCAAGTTGCTACTTGTAAATGGTTTATTAGAAACTAATACATAATAATGCTTCAATCGATTTGCACAGCAGTCTTTTCTATTATAGACTTTAATGTGGTCGATTTTGTGGATTTTCTGTAAGTCTAACTCCCAGAAAGCATTAGTTTGTTTATGGGTATGTGTTACAGAACCATGACTGTAAATTCCATTCGTATTACCATCTACTGCTCTACTACTTACACCGCCCCAAGCTGTACTTGATTGGTACGTTGGTTTGTTTTTAGCAATATTCGTTAAAGAAGAACAAGTTGCACATTTGTATTTGGCAATTTGATTACCTGATATACTTTGAATATGATTACTACCTGGTTTCTTCCATCCCACTGCAAAGTGACCACCACCTGTTACGTTTTTCACTAAGATTTCAAAGTAGTAGGGTTTATTCTTAACCAAGTAAACATTGGTGCGTTTCTGAGAACTACACTTATTAAATTGTTTATAATTCGTGTAGTGATTACAGCTAGAACCAATTTCGCCAGACAATACTTTATTGGCAGGCTGACAATCTGTACTTAACCAGAATTTACTTCTATTATCTCCAGCAAAGAAGAAGTCATAGTTACCCGTAGTGGGAGGAATGATGTATCCTTTCACAATTGCACCTGTATGATTTCCAATACCGTAGTATTCCAATTTATGAATATTGTAGGCATTAGAAGGATTACTTGGGAAGTTTGCATTATTGGTAACTGAACTTAAGTCATAACTACTTCCTGCACTATATTCATATACTTCTAAGCTACCTTTACCACAAGTAACTGCTGGGCAGTTATTGGTTGGCGGACAATCTTTCAATGCCAGTTGATTACCCGAAATACTTACAATACTATTGCTACCTGGCTTCTTCCATCCCACTGCAAAGTGACCTGCACCACCACCATTTTTCACAAAAACTTCAAAGTAGTATGGTTTATCTTTAACTAGGTTAACATTTAGTTTTTTCTGCTCTGGACACTTATTCCATTGTTTATAATGTGTCCATCCACACTGCGGTGTTACTTGTGCAATCAGCGATTTATTTGCTGGATCGCAATCCGAACTTAAAAAGAAGCGACCATTATCATCACTAGCAAAATAGAAGTCGTATTTACCGGTAGTAGGAGGAATGATAAATCCTGAAATCACTAATCCTCTCTTGGCATGAATACCATTTTTCTCCAACTTAGTTAAATGGAATGTATTCGAAGGATTATTCGGGTAACTACTATGATTCGTGATTGTTGAAATCGCATTACTAGAGCTACCTGTATGATATTCTTTAGCTAATACTTTACCTTTTCCGCAAGTCACAGCGGGGCAAGTATTGGTAGGAGGCGTTGGTGGCGTTGGCGTACAATCATTAACACCACCTACATTGACTGTCGCAGTTTTAGTGTTGTTTCCACCATCTGTTACGGTTACTTTATAAGCACCGGCACAAATGCCTGTTAATTTATCACTAGTAGAACCTGTTGACCATTTATAAGTGAACGGTCCACATCCTTTTACATTAACTTTAGCAATACCATCGCAACTTCCAATTGGTGTTTGAGTGACTAAATCAAAGTCAAAGTCACCAGTACCTGTGTAAGATCCTGTAAAGCTAAACCATCCTGCAATGCTTAAAGTAGTACGATGAATACTTGCTGCAATACCAACTTGGAAAGCTTTCTTCAAGTCAGAAGGCTTATGCTTCAAATTGAGAGTTTTACCATTAAAATGTCCTTTACCAATAAATCGATTATTTTTAGAATGATCCATTAGGTAGTAATCCCATGTTGTAGTAGGGTCACCGTTATTAGCCCATGCAGAACCTCCAAAATTAGCAGCATAAGTAGCTAAGTCCATTTTATTCTTTAAATAAACTTCTACTTTCCACTTTTGATTACTATTAGATTTATTGATAATCTGACCTGTGATAGTGGCATTTCCGTTTCCTAAATCTGTCAATGTTAAAGGATCGTGAGGATCTGATTTGTAATCTTTATTTGGTGTTACACCATGCAATCGAACAGCATAACCATTTGAAGGTGCATCACCTTTGTAAACTACAGAACCTGTATTGGTACAGTTTTCTAAATCGAAATCGAAATCACCTGTACCCGTGTAAGAACCTTTAAAGCTAAACCATCCTGCAATACTATAAGTCGTTCTGTAAATAGACGCTGCAATACCAATTTGGAAAGCTTTGGTAAGGTTGGTTGGAGCATGTTTTAAATTCAAAGTTTTTCCATGGAAACTTCCTTTACCAATATATCTATTGGTCTTAGCATCATCCATGATATAGTAATCCCAAGTTTGAGTAGGATCACCATTGTTACTCCAAGGCGTACCATTGTAAACAGCATGATAAGTTGCTTGATCCATTCTATCTTTCAAATGAACCTCAACTTGCCATCTGTAGTTATGATTGCTTTTTAAGCGAATTTCACCTGTAATCTTAGCTGTTCCATCACTCTTTGTTGTGATTTTTAACGGATTATTTGGATTTGACTGATAGTCTTGATGACTATTCGTAATACCATGTAATCTAACCGCATAAGCGTTTGATGGATTACCATCTGTACAAGTTACAGAACCATTTCCACAACCAGCATCAACAGGATCTGGTGTGATAGCAAAGTTAGATTTAACCGTAACTTTTGCAATACAGTCATCAGCGTTTCCAGAGGCATCTTTTACCGTTAATTTAACATTATTAACCCCTAAATCAGCACATGTAAATTGCGTTTTATTCGCTACTCTAGATACAACGGCACAATTATCTGTGCTACCATTATCAATCATGACAGCAGTGATGGTTGCTTTGCCATCATTTCCTAAAGTGACTACTATATCTTTACACTTAGCAACTGGTTTCTTGTTATCTTTTACTGTTATGATTGCTGTACATTGAGCTGTATTTCCACTTGCATCTTCTACTTTTAAAGTCACTGTATTTTGTCCAATGTGAGAGCAGTTGAAATCTTTTTTACTCAATGTAGTTTTTACAATACCACAGTTATCTGTACTACCATCATCTACGGCTTGCATAGTCGTCCATGCTTTACCTGCATTGTTTAAGTAGATAGTTACATTTTTACATTTAGCAACTGGCTTTTTGTTATCAACTACATTAACTTGAGCGGTACATGTTTTTGAATTACCACTTGCATCAGTAACTGTGAGTGTTACAGTGTTTTGACCTAAATCATTACAATCAAATGTATTTGGAGAAACAGACATTGAAGCAATTCCACAATTATCTGTACTACCATTATTAATCATTGCTGATGTTACGACTGCCTGACCGTTGTTGTTCAGTTGAACTGTCATATTACGGCACTTAGCGATAGGTTTTTTGTTGTCTTTTACGGTAACTGTAGCGTTACAAGTAGCTGTTTGACCATTTGCAGCAGTTACGGTAACTGTGACCGTATTTGTACCTAAGTGTGTACAATCAAAGTTAGTTTGACTTAAAGTCGTCGTTGGATTTCCACAATTTCCACCATTAATAGAATTGGTAACATCACTAATGGTAATCGTCGCTTCTCCTTGATTATTTAAGTAAATCGTTTTATTCTTACAAAGTACAGAAGGCGTAGAATTATCGGTAACTGTAACCGTAGAGGTACATGTTTTTACATTTCCGTTAACATCAGTAACTGTTAAGGTAACCGTATTTGCTCCGAGATTTCCACAGTCAAAAGTAGTTTTATCAATAGCCAATGATTGAATACCACAGTTATCTGTACTTCCATCGTTTACCATTGCAGCCGTAATTGATGCTTGACCATTCGCTCCTAACTGAACTGTAATGTCTTTACATTTAGCAATAGGTTTTTTATTATCTCTTATGTTTACTGTAGCTGTACAGGTGGAAGTTAACCCTGAATTATCTGTTACGGTTAAAGTAACCGTTTGAGTACCTATATCATCACAATCAAAATTGGTTTGACTCAATGACATAGAAGCAATACCACAGTTATCAGAGCTTCCATTATTTATCATTGCTGTTGTTAAAACAGCCTCTCCATTATTATTTAAATTAATGGTTCTGTTTCTACATTTTGCAATAGGTGCGGTTACATCTTCAACTATAACGGTAGCGGTACAAGTAGCCGTTTGACCATTAGCAGCAGTAACGGTCACTGTTACTGTGTTTGCACCAATATTCGTACAGTCAAAATTTGTTTTGCTTAACGTCGTTGTTGCATTCCCACAACTTCCTCCATTGACGGAATTGATAACATCGCTAGCTGTAATCGTTGCTTCACCATTATTATCCAATTGAATCGTCGTATTCTTACATAAAACAGAAGGCGTAGAGTTGTTCTCAACAGTAACCGTAGCGGTACATGTTTCTGTATTTCCATTTACATCTGTAACCGTTAGCGTTACGGTATTTGCACCAATATCACCACAGTCAAAAGTAGTTTTATCAATTGCTAATGACTGAATACCACAGTTATCTGTGCTTGCATCATCAACCATCGCTGCTGTAATCGTTGCTTGACCATTTGCTCCTAGTTGAACGGTAATATCTTTACATTTAGCATTAGGCTTTCTGTTATCTCTCACCGTTACGGTAGAAGTACAAGAAGCCGTTAATCCTGTATTATCTGTTATGGTAAAAGTTATCGTATGCGTACCGATATCATCACAGTCAAATGTTGTTTTACTTAAATGTAAAGAAGCAATACCACAGTTGTCTGAGCTACCATTATTTATCATGCCCGGTGTCAGAACACCAATACCATTATTGTTTAAATTGATGGTTCTATTTCTGCATTTTGCAATAGGTGCGGTTACATCTTCTACTGTTACCGTAGCGTCGCAAGTAGCTGTTAATCCATTTGAACCTGTAACGGTAATCGTTACTGTATTTGTACCGATATGTGTACAATCAAAGTTAGTTTGGCTTAACTCAATAGAGGTAAGTGTCCCACAATTGGCACCAGCACTTTGTATAACATCTGCTTGAGTTAATACAACTTGACCATTGGCATCTAATTGTAAAGTCGCATTTTTACAAACTAAAGAAGGAGCATCGTTATCTGTAATGGTTACTTTAGAAGTACAAGTGGAAACATTACCATTAACATCTGTCAAGGTTAAGGTAACAGTGTTTTCACCTACATCATTACAGTCAAATATAGTTTTGCTCAAAGTCATAGAAGCAATACCACAATTATCTGTACTTCCATCATTGACCATAGCTGTTGTGATGGTAGCTTGACCATTTACTAAAGGAACAGTTACGTCCTGACACTTAGCTACAGGAGGAAGATTATCTTCAACAGTCACCGTACCGGTACAAGTTTTTACATTTCCATTATTGTCTGTTACGGTTAGTGTAACTGTATTAGGTCCAATATCATTACAATTAAAGTTATTCTTGCTCAATACTTTAGAGGCAATACCACAGTTATCCGAACTTCCGAAGTTCATGTGTGCTGCCATGATGTTAGCTTGTCCATCTGCATTTAATTGTACGGTAATGCTTTGGCAATTTACAGATGGAGGGAGTGTATCCAATACCGTAACATTTGCTGTACAGTTTGTTGAAACGCCATTGTTATCTGTTACGGTCACTGTAATTTGATTCACTCCAATATACATACAATCAAATGCACTTTGACTTAATGTAGTAGAAGCAATTCCACAAGTAGCACTAGACTGATCCACTATATCATTTGAACTGATGTAGGCGAAGCCCATTATATCTAAATATACCGTAGCATCTTTACACGTTACAGAAGGGCCACTATTTGGATCTTCTACGGTTATAGTAGAGGTACAAGTTGAGATATTTCCAGAGTTATCTGTAACCGTTAATGTAACTGTATTAGAACCTATATGACTACAATCAAAATTAGTTTCACTCAATGTCATACTAGCAATCGTACAATTATCTGTACTATTGTTATTCACCATTGCAGGAGTAATGGTAATTGTACCATTCGCCCCTAATTGTACGGTAATATTTTTACATATAGCATCTGGAGCAATAGTATCTAACACAGTAACGGAGGCATAGCAAGAATCCATATTTCCTTCTGTATCGGTTACTTTTAACTTTACAGCATTTTGACCTAAATGATTACAATCAAAGGTTGCCTTATCAATCGTCATACTAGCAATCGCACAATTATCAGAACTACCATTGTCGATAGTCGCAGGCGTAATTGTTACATTTCCATTATTATCTAAATATACAGTAGTGTCTTTACACGCTACTTGAGGCTTTTCTGTATCTATAACATTTACTGTAGCAGTACAAGTCGCAACATTTCCATGAATATCACTTACAGAAACCGTTACAGCTTGACTCCCTGAAGAACAGTTAAAAGTAGTATCACTAATGGTGATAGAAGCGGTATCAATTCCACAATTATCAGACATATCCGATATAATATCATGGAAATCTATGTTTTGGAGGTTGTTGCCATTATTTAATAAAATCTTTAAATCTTTACAAAGTAACATTGGAGGTTCTACATCCTCAATGATTACAACAACCTCTTCAGTCGTGCTTAATCCAGAACTATCCGTAGCCGTAATCGTAATCGTTGTTGCTCCTACAGGGAAGAAATCTCCAGAGCCATGAGACATCGTTATATTTTCGATTCCACAATTATCCGTTGGAACGGGAGGGGTAATGCAAGGATGTACATTGATAATGTTTCCACAAAGCCCTGGATCGTTAGGCAATACAAAAGTGTCAACAGGAATAGGAATAAATGGAGGGGTAACATCATCTAAGGTTACATTAAAAGAACACATCGCCCAATTTCCGAATCCGTCATCTATTTTATAAGTCACCACGGTCGTTCCTCTAGGAAATGTTCCTTCTACTCCATTCCCTGTTATGGTTAACGCAACACCATTATCCGTCATTGGAATAATAGAAAAACCACCACAAGCTTCAAAAATATTCGGAATAGGTAATACCAAGTCTCTTTCACAAGTTGTTAGCAAAGTATCTGATATATCCGCAGGACAAGTAAACGATGGTGGAGTAGTATCTTTTACGGTTACATTAGATGCACAAGAACTTACGTTACCACTATTGTCGGTAATCGTTAAGGTGACGGCCACAGGAGGCTTGATAGGAGAGGTTAAATCTCCACATACAAATTGTGTTTTACTTAAAGTCATAGAAGCAATACCACAATTATCAGAACTACCATTATCAACATCCATAGGTGTTAAAGTAGCGTTACCCGTAGCATCTAGATACAGGGTAATGTCTTTACAAGCAGCAACGGGTTGTTGGTTTTCAACTACGGTTACTATAGAAGTACAAGTAGAAGATAAACCATTGTTATCCGTTACCGTAAGCGTTACTGTATTTGCTCCCAGATCTGCACAAGTAAATGTGTGTTTATCAATAGACATAGACTGAATATTACAATCAAAACTATGATCGTCAATATCTCCAGCCGCTATAGTTACACTTCCTGAAGCATCTAGTTGTACCGTAATATTCTTACAACTAGCTAAAGGGGGAGCTACATCTACTACCGTTACCATAGTGGTACAAGTAGCAGTATTACCCGCTAAATCTGTAACTGTTAAAACTACAGGATTGACACCGATGTCTGCACAGGTGAAATCTGTTTTGTCTAATTGCATGGTTGCGATACCGCAATCATCTGTACTTCCATCATTGACATAAGATGGATTGATAGAGAAAAAAGGGACAGCCCCTAACTGAATGGTGATGTTAGGATAACAATTTGCAATAGGTGGTGTCACATCATTTGGACAACTATCTGCCAACATCTGTTGACTAAATAGTAGAAGCATGATACAGGAGACCATCCTTGCAAAAGAGCCATTCATCGCTCCTAAAGGATAAAATTGTTTCATAAGCAATATTTAATACGTTTACTTGAAAACATTCTGATAAATAATATCAGGTAGAATTAAAAAATATACATTCTCATGTCTAGTGGTCGAAATCTTAAATAAATGATAGTTCTAAGCACTTAAATACAAAACTTTGTAGGATTAAAACTGTCAGTCATTTCGGACTAGTCGCACTAGTGCAATGAAAATTGCAGTAGCATAAAGTAAAAAAGCCAAGTTTGATACGGTCGAAAATTGAAGGATAGCTTTATGATATCAAGCTATAAACTGCCTATACTTTTGGAGTTGTAGAGGAAGTAATGTCAATTTAGAATAATACACAGCAATGCCACTATTACATTTATGTAAAGGTGATTTCATGATTTATAAATTTAAGGATTCACAAAAAAAGCTAGGATGTTAAACAAGCATAACTCATTTACATCACTTAAATAGTGGGAACTGTCGTACTTAATAAGTCTTGTATTTGATGCGTCTATCCTAATACTTAGTTTAGGATAAAATAGGAGTGTAAATTTATGATTGAATATCAATCATATTTAGTTTTTGTTTTGTGAAAATAGGTGAGTTCTCTCTTCGTGTGGTTATTTTATTAATCTGTTTATTGTATTGCTAAGGTAGTTATTTGAATCAAATTATAAAAATATTAATTTGTTTTTTGTCATAAAAAAATGATAATAGGGTATTAATATATAGTTTTTAGCCAAATGTATTAGATTTTTGGGTAATGAAGTTGTTTAAAAACTCTTTAATAAACGCTTAGCAACTCATTGACAGCCAATACTTCAGCTATTTTTATTCCCGTAGCTTTGGCTACGAAAATAAAAATGAGCTTCGTCTTGATTATCAAGCAGTTACTAATCATTTTATCACGAATTATTAAACAACTTCAATTAAAATGCTTCACCTATCGTAAAATATAAACCACTAGATTGTTGACCAAAACCATAATCTATACGAAGATTAATACCTGATTCTGTTAATCCAATTCTTAGTCCGCCTCCTACAGCATATCTAAAGTTGGATTTTTCAAATTGATTGATAGCTGGTGCTACATTGCCAAAACCTCCGAAAGCAGCTACCTTTATCCTTTTAAGCCATTTCCACTTTGCGTGTGTAATATTTTGAAACGGGGCTAGGCGATATTCTGCTTGTAGTAAAACTAAATTATTATCTCTGTAACGCCCTTCATAATATCCTCTCAATTGTCTAGAACCTCCTAATAATGCCATTTCATTAAACGGTGGGTCGCCATTAACAAAATCGCTGTACAACTGAATGGCAAATACATGATTGGTATTCAATTCTAAATAGCCTCTTGCATCTAATCGAAATCGACTGAAATCAAAATGACTACCTAATAGAGACGAATTTTCAGCCCAAACCAATTCTATCAAAGTGCCTTGTGTAGGATAAATGACATTATTTCTACTATCGTAGTTGACGACTATTCCGGCTTGCGAGACTACACCACCTTCAAAGCCTGTAATATTATCTAAAGCCAATTGTCCGTTAGGATCTAATCTTAAATCTTGAAAATGATCATACCAATATCGGATACCGACATATAAATTTGGAACAATTTGTCGTAAGGCATTTAATCGGAAACGAGGAAATTTAACTTCATATACTTCTCTAAATTCCTGAGGTTGTTCATTGCCTACACCATAAAAGTCATAGATATATTTATAATAGCCTAGTTCTCCGTAGATATTATATTTATTGTTATCAATAAATAATCGATAAGAAGCAAAAGTTAAAATCTGATCAAATAGAGTGTACGCTCCTCCTACTTGTATTTGAGATAATCTTGAAGTAGTAGGTTCATCTTTAAATCTAAAAGTCAAAGCTGTACCTGCCCCAAATGCCCAAGATGTTTCAGGTGTGAAATACACTAAAGGCAATACTGCTATATTCAATGATTTTGTAGAATCTCGTTCTGTATGATATGCTGTGGTTTTAAACGCTAATAATACAAATAAACTAACAAGTAGTAATGTGCATTTCCACGAATTTGTGGATATTAAATTATTATACATACTTATACTTTAAAATCTAACTACAAAGCTAGAATAATTATTTGGTTTAAAACAGTTTATAATTGATGATATATTTCAATGATTATTATGAAACG
>CAYLSF010000112.1:0-11577 GCA_964385675.1 uncultured Saprospiraceae bacterium | reverse complement strand
CGGAAGAACTTTTTTAATGACTAATTGTCAACTGATAAATGATTCATCTCGAAAAATTACATCGTTTATTATGAAGTTGTTTAAAAACTCTTTAATGAACGCTTAGCAACTCATTGAAAGTCAATACTTCATCTCTTTTGATTCTCGTAGCTATGGCTACGAAAATAAAAAGGAGATTTGTCTTGACCATCAAGCAGTCACTAATCATTTCATCACGGATTATTAAACAACTTCTATAAAAAATATCTGAGATCTGACAGTAAAACGGTCTGACTTCTGTCCTCTCATTTAAATTAAAACCAAATATGAAACCAATTATTATTCTAACTACTACGTTATTATTAATAGCCTGTCAACCCACACCTAAAGGCAAAATCGCTGATATTATTTATACCAATGGAGAGATAATTACAATGGAAGCCGAAGGCGAAACAGTTGCTTCTATAGCCATTAAAGATGGAAAAATTATAGGGGTTGATGCCAAATCTTTAGTCGCTAAACATAAAGGCGATAGCACAAAAGTCATTGATTTAGGTGGTAAAACGGTATTGCCTGGTTTCATTGATGCCCATAGTCATATTGCGATGGGAATGACCGTAATTGGAATTGCCAATTTATCGTCTCCGCCTGTCGGGCAAGTGAAAAATATCGCGGATATTGTAAAAGGCTTAAAAGCCCTACAAGAAAAAAATAAGATACAAAAAGGCGAATGGATAGCAGGGTGGGGGTACGATCCTGATTTACTAGACGAAAAACGCCATCCGACGAAATTGGATTTAGATGATATTTTTCCAGATAATCCTGTCTTTTTGGTGCATACTTCGGGACACATGGGGGTAGTAAATAGCAGTGCTTTAAAAATATTAAAGATTGATGCCACTACACCAAATCCACCAGGGGGGATGATAGTCCGATTACCCAACTCTAAAGAACCGAATGGCTTATTGCAAGAATCTGCCATGTATATTGCAAGAAAGGCTTTACCCACGCCTACGCCCGAACAGGCGATGTTTTTGTTAGATAAAATACAAGATCTATATGCTTCTCATGGTATTACAACGGCACAAGATGGATTTTCGGATTATAAAACCTACACCTTTTTAAAACAAGCGGCGGCGGCTGGAAAACTGAAAATGGATATTGAGGTATTAGCAGGGTTTTTAGATTTAGCAGATTACTTTAAAAATTATAGTGCCGAGTTTGGTAAAAAAGAAAATAAATTAAGATTGGCAGGGGTGAAGGTAGTTTCTGATGGTTCACCACAGGGTAAAACGGCTTATTTTAGTAAGCCCTATTTAACGCAAGTGCCAGGCTGTACGCATAATTGTCGAGGCTTTCCAAATTTAACCACTGAGCAAATGAAAGCCATTATGAAGCAATGTTATAGTGCGGGCATTCAACTTTACACTCATGCCAATGGAGATGGAGCGATTGATTTATTTTTAGAAACACATCAAGCAGTATTGGATTCTATGGAGCAAGTACCTGACGATATGCGAAATGTGATTATTCACTCGCAATTTGTACGAAAAGACCAATTAGAGGCCTATCAGAAATATAAAATCATACCGTCTTACTTTACCAATCATGCTTTCTTTTGGGGAAATGTACACATGCTAAATTTGGGTAAAGACCGTACTTCCTTTTTAAGTCCGATGAAAACGTCTATGGATATGGACATCGTTTGCACCAATCATACCGACTTTCCTATTACACCAATTGACCAATTATTTCTCTTAGGCACTGCCGTTAATCGTACTTCTCGTACAGGTCGTATAATTGGTAAAAATGAACGGATTTCACCCTATCAAGGCTTAAAAGCCATTACGATTAATGCGGCGTATCAACACAAACAAGAAGATCTAAAAGGCTCAATTAAAGTGGGCAAATTAGCAGATTTTGTAATGCTTAGTGATAATCCATTAACAGTAGAAGCGAGTAAAATCAAGGATATTCAAGTGTTAGAAACGATTAAGGAAGGCGTGACGATTTATAAGAAGTAATTTTTTTGGGGACACAGAGGAGACACAGAGATACACAAAGTTTTTAATTTCTACTCTGTGAATCTCTGTGTCCAAAATGAATAAAACGGATGCTAAAAAAGATATTTATATCCCTTTTTCTATTATTGCTAATAGGCATCGGAATAGGAATTTGGCTAATCAAACAAAACCTATTTCAACTCACCGAATGGGAATATCCAACGCAAAAAATTACTACAGAAATTCAAGAAAGACCAAATATCCTATTATTAGTAGCAGAGGATATGAGTCATTTAGTCGGTGCATTTGGCGATACATTAGCTCATACGCCAAACTTAGATAAACTAGCCAAAATCAGTGTTCGGTATCCCAATACTTTTACGACCGCAGGGGTATGTGCCCCGAGTCGAGCGGCATTGATTACAGGAATGCACCAAATCGCTATGGGTGGACAACACATGCGTACAAGTGGTCGCCCAGAAGGAGGATATAAATGTGTGCCGCCGTCTGATGTTAAAGCCTTTCCAGAGTTATTACGTCGCTCGGGATATTTTACTTTTAATACGGTTAAGCAAGACTATCAGTTTAGTGGTGTTTTACCTGGTTCTGGACCTTTTACCATTTGGGATGAAGAAAATAATCCCAATTTATGGCGAAATAGACAGGATGGGCAACCCTTCTTTGGAATGATAAATTTTAGGGAAACACATGAAAGTAGCATATTTACCCCGTTGGGGCATCGTCCAAAGAGTATGATACATTTTGCCTTGCAAGTGATTCGCAAATTAAGTGAACCTAAAAATATTGAACCCATAAAAATGGATTCCGATAAAATTATACTCCCTCCATATTATCCAAATACGCCAACAGTACGAAAAGATATAGCTCGACACTATGAAAATATATCCATAATGGATGCTTTAGTCGGTGATATTTTAGAGCGATTAGAAAAAGATGATCTATTAAAAAATACGATTGTAATTTGGACAACAGACCATGGAGATGGTTTACCAAGAGCCAAAAGAGAATTATACGATTCTGGCATTAAAGTACCGATGATGATTTATTATCCACCAGCTTTTCGACCTGAAGGTGTGGTAGAAGGAACGATTGATAAGAGAATAATTAGTTTTGTAGATTTAGCTCCTACTGTTTTATCCTTTACTCAAATAAAAATTCCTTCTTATATTCAAGGGCGAAATTTTATCAAAGATAGCACTCGACAATACATTTTTGCTTCAAGAGATAGAATAGATGAAATTCAAGACCGACAACGAGCCGTCAGAAACCATCGGTATAAATATATCAAAAGTTGGTATCCGCAGCAAGAAGGTGGTCATCCATTAGCGTTTCGGGATAATTTAGATATTATGCAAGAACTGTGGTCACTCAAAGCCAATAACGAGTTAAATGAGACGCAACTAAATTGGTTTCAAGCCCCTGGTGCAGAGCGTTTATATGATACTCAAAACGATCCTTATGAATTGACAGACATTAGTCAAGATACGGCTTATGCTGAAGTGCTAATGGAAATGAGAGGAGCCTTAAAAGAATGGTTAACGAATATAGAAGATTGGAGCGAAATGCCTGAAAGCGAGATGGTCAATCAATTTCAACCGAATGGTAAAACTCCAATTACACCCAAACCAACGATGGTAATAAAGGATGGTTTAGTAGAAATAAAAACAGAAAATGGAGCATCTATTGGTTATAAAATTGATAAAGGAATATGGCAATTGTATCATAGACCATTTAAAATCAATAACTTTAAATCAATTCAAGCCAAAGCGGTTCGATATGGCTGGGAGGAAAGTGAAATGGTTGTATTGTCAAAATAGGAAATTATAATTTATAGTTCAGCGGCAACTTGTTATACAGCAGTTTCTTATTTGAATTTTTCTAATCGTAAAGAACGTAATCCCGAAGGCTTTAGGGACTACGCAAGGGACGCCAAATATTATTAACAACCCTGCGTTCTTTGCGTAATTTCTTTGCGAACTTTGCGGTTAAATATGCTTTTCGGTCAAATAAGAAATTGCTGCTTGTTATACACCTTAAAATCTCAATCTAATGAAAACCAAATATATACTAATTCTTTTCATGTTTATAAGCCCCTACCTATCCGCTCAAAAAGTAGATAGTCTATCACCACCCAATGTCATTTTAATCGTAATTGACGATATGGGCTGGAATGACGTTAGCTATCATGGTAGTGAAGTGAATACGCCAACAATGGATAGACTAGCTACAGAAGGTGTGGAGTTGAACCGATTTTATGTTCATCCTGCTTGCTCGCCGACTCGAAGTGCATTGATGACAGGTAAGGCAGCAATCCGATTAGGGTTTGCGAATCCGTTAGGCAAGAATAATGTAAAAGGCTTACCGCTTACTGAAAGAATAATGCCGCAATATTTTAAAGACAATGGCTATTCGACCAATTTAGTAGGTAAGTGGCATTTAGGGCGATTTAAAAAAGAATATTGGCCCAATAACCGAGGGTTTGACCATTTTTATGGTTATTTGACAGGTGGCATTGGACATTACGATCATGTACATGGTGGTGGTTTAGATTGGCAACGCAATGGTGTGACACTCAAAGAAGAGGGATATTCTACGCATTTATTAACCGATGAAACCATTAGAGTTATTAAATCAAAAAAGGACAAACCACTCTTTATTGAACTCTGTTATGCTGCACCACATTTACCGAATGAAGCCCCCGATGAAACGGTTGCAAATTATCAACATATAGAAAATAAAAATCGACAACTCCATGCTGCCATGGTGACAGAAGTCGATAAAGGGATTCAACGGATTTATGAAGCCTTAGAAAAAGAAGGATTACTAGACAATACAATTATATGGTTACTAAGTGATAATGGTGGTTTGAATATGGAAAGCCTACCCGAATCTGTTGTAGAACCCACCTTACAATTAGCCGATTTTTGGGGAACACCGTTGCCTTTTCCTTTCCTAGAGTTCGTGCGAGACAATATTGTAAATGGAGGAAGTGATAACTCGCCTTTGCGGAAAGGTAAAAACTCAGTCTATGAAGGAGGAATTCGAGTGCCTGCTTTTATTTATGCCCCCAAATATTTGCCATCACAGCAAATTAATCATCGAGTAACAGTCAATGATATTTTACCCACTTTAGCCACGGCAACTCGCTTTACATCTTTTGATATGACTAATGTAGATGGTGTAAGTCAATGGCAATTTTTAAGACAAAAAGCAGAAGCTTCTACAACGCCTTATGTAGCAGTAGCAAGATATGGTCAAGCTTATTTTAAGGACGATTGGAAATTGGTCGTCCCAAATGAAGGAACTGCGGAATTATATAATATAAAAGAAGACGCAACCGAAAGTAAAAATCTAGCTACTCAATATCCTGAAATAGTTGATAATTTAAAGTCTGCACTATTTGCTTTTCCTCGTGGCGAGTCGGTGGACGATCCATTGTGGAAAGTCTTTGTTGATCCAGACTTATTTGGAGGAACGATTGATAGACCACCGTATGCTGGAAAGGAAGGAAAGGTATCGGGGCCTTTGCATCAGAGTTTTTATATTTTGGGATTTATAGTCTTGGGTTTGATTGCCTTATGTTTTTGGCTCATTCGATTGATTATTAGACGAATTAGAAAATACGGTAAACGGTAAACGGTGAACGGTTTTTGTGATAATATGAAACTTTAGTGTGTAAGTGTTTGATTATTAGGGTTATATATAGGTGAAAGATATGAAGCAATTCAAAAAATATTTAGAAAGACCAAATGCCGCAATGCCTAGCGACCATATTGAAATTTTAAAAGAAGGCAAAGCAATGGCAGCAGATAAGGTATTGCCTAGAAATGAAGTCAATCAATTATTCCATACAGGTTATTTAAAAGGAGAAAATGGCTTTCGTCGATTTGAAGATGGCAGTGCTTATACGGCAGTATTAACGCAAATGCCCAACGTGACGATTGATATGATTAATTGGTGGTTTTGGTGGCATGCCAAAACAAGTGTTCGTTATCAAATTTGGTATCCCGATATGCACTATGATATTGATGCGGATTTTCAGGGGTATTATGAGGATGCCACTAAAACCTATAGTGAACGCTTACATTTAAGCCGACATCTAGTGACAGAAGATGTAGGCTTAGGAAAGGATAAAATATTAATTGATTTTATGCACCCTGCCGCATTTGGTTTTGATAACCATAAATTGGATGCGAATACGACCATTATTTGTGCTAGAGTCGGTTCGCCTGACAAGGGCGTTTGGGGAACGGAAATGTGCCATTTTGTTAGAACCACCAAACAAGGCGTAGAAATGCGAAGCCGATTTTGGTTAGGGCAAAAAATTGAACGTATCAACAACTTGACCTTTTTAAATGGTTTACTCAATCAATCGTTTGTAAAAAGACGATTATTACCCAAGGCATTGGGCTATAAAATGTTCCATCACTGCTCGCAAGAGTATCATAATTTGGCGGAGATTTTACCAGAGTTGTATCGAGAATTTTCGTGAGGATAGACATTTAATTGGAGGGATAGAAACATGGATCTGACTGATTAATGCGAATTTTTATTATTTACAACTTCCCGTCCTTTATAAGAGTGGTACCATTTTTTTGTGAACATGATGCGAAAAAATTAATGAGTCAAAAAAGCCCCAAAGGGGCAAAAGCAATAACATAGGGCAACGCCCTATGAATAACAATAACTTTTAATACAGCCCTGAAAGGGCAAAAGCAAAATACTATGCCACAATCTTTATCCAAAATCTATGTACATATTACATTTAGCACTAAAAAACGTCAAAATATGATAGACGATGAAAGAGCTCCAAGTCTTTATCAATATTTAGGAGGTGTTTGTAAAGGTCTTGAATGTTACCCTGTACAAATAGGTGGATATTATGATCATGTACATATTCTTTGCACTTTATCTAAGAAGATAACTCAAATAAAGCTATTGGAAGAAGTGAAAAAACAATCTTCTAAATGGATTAAGACAAAAAGTAAACGATATGAAAATTTTTACTGGTAAGGAGGATATGGTATTTTTTCAGTTAATCCCTCTGAAATAGACATAGTTGTAAAGTATATTAAAAACCAAAAGCAACATCATAAGAAACGAACATTTCAAGAGGAGTTTAGAGCATTTTTGAAAAAATATAAAGTAGATTATGATGAAAGATATGTTTGGGACTGATATATTAGGAAATTAGCTTTTGCCCTTTCAGGGCTGAAGTTTAGGTTACTAACTTTCATAGGGCGTTGCCCTATGTTATTGCTCAAGCCCTTTTAGGGCAAAAATTAAATCATGACTAGACTAACCAAAATCTGGAATATCCTAATCCAACTAATCGGCTACACCATCGTAGCGGCAATTCTATTTGCAGTAGCCTTTTGGTATATCTATCGCCCCATTAAAATTGCGAATTATGAACCCTTAAAACCAGAACATCTAGCTGAAAAACAAGCCTATTTAGAAGAACTAAAACAAATAAACTCGGATAGCAATCGACCCAATATTATCTTAATTAATTTTGATGATTTAGGATATGGCGATTTAAGTTGTTATGGCAATCGGTTGATTCAAACGCCTGTGATGGATAGCCTAGCGGCTGCGGGGATTCAGATGACGGATTTTTATTCCTGTTCACCTGTGTGTACGCCTTCTCGGGCAGGACTATTGACGGGGCGTTATCCTAAACGGTCATTTTCTAGCGACCATGTATTTTTTCCAAATGACCATCCGATTTCAGATTTGCGAAAATTGCGAAATTTAACCAATGAAATACCGCAAGATGAAATTATGCTTTCGGAAGTGCTACAAGCGAAAGGTTATGCAACGGGCATGATTGGAAAATGGCATTTGGGGGATATAGCAGGACATTTACCCAATGATTTTGGATTTGATTATTTCTATGGCGTGCGGTATAGCAATGATATGATTCCCTTACATATCTATCGGAATGATTCGATAGTGGAACGAGACGAAAAGGAATTGGTGGATAATAAATTTCCGTATGGCTATTATAATATGGATACACCAATCAAAGGAAAAGCGACTGACCAAACCCAACTAACCGAAAATTACACTCAAGAAGCGATTCAATTTATTACGCAACAAAAAGATAAGCCCTTCTTTTTGTATCTCCCTCATTCCTTTCCACATGTTCCACATTTTAGCTCGGAGCGGCAAAATGGACAATCCAAAGCAGGACTTTATGGCGATGTGATTGAAGATTTAGATTGGAGCGTAGGACAAATTGTACAAACTTTAGAAGCCTTAAATCTATTGGATAATTCTCTGATTTTTATCACCTCATATAATGGTGGAGATGTGCAAGGTAGTGTAAGCAATTTGCGTGGTAGAAAACAATTAACCTTTGAAGGTGGTCAGCGGGTACCGATGATTATTTATGGACAAGATATTGTCAAAGAACCATCTATTACCAATGTATTGGCTACAAATATGGATATTTTTCCAACTATTTTAGAATTGTTAAATATCAAACCACCAACCGATAGACTCATTGATGGTCAAAGTTTTTTACCTGTCATTACCAAAAATGGAAATAGTCCACATGAGCATATTTTTTATAATGCAGCGTTAACGGGGAATATCGTTGGGGTACGAGATACGGTGTATAAATATCATGAAGGGGCAAATGGTACACATGTAAATCTAGTCGGAATTTTCGGACCTGCTAACCCGATGCCACCACAATTGACCGACTTAAAATTGGATAATGAAGCGCATAATTTGATTAAGAAATATCCCGAAAAGGCGGAGGAGTTGAAGGCGGTGATGGTAGAAGAACAACGGACTTTAGAGGAGAATAGGCGAGGGTGGATAAATAAGTCATAGGTAATAAGTATTTACAAACTTATTACCTATGACTTATCACTTATTACCTAATACTTTATTGAATTTCCAATTGCATCACTCGTCCATTTGGACTATCTGTTAAAAAGTACAATAAGCCATCGGGAGATTCTGTGATATATCGAATTCGTCCAAATGCACCATCGTATAAATCTTCTTCTGCGGTCATTGTTGTATTTGCTAAAGAAAGGCGAATAAATTTCTCTGCTGCTAAATTGGTCATAAAATACGCACCTTCCCAATCAGGATAACGATTGCCTTTATAAAACAATAAGGAAGAGGGGGCAACAGAAGGATCCCAATAAATTAAAGGTTGTTCCATACCGCTTTGCGTTGTACCATTGCCAATTGAATTATTGTTATAATCTTTACCATAAGTAATAGCTGGCCAACCGTAATTTTTACCTGATTCTATTAAATTAATTTCATCGCCCCCTTGTGCCCCATGTTCACACACCAACACTTGATTGGTATTAGGATTATATGTAATGCCTTGTGGATTGCGATGTCCATAGGTATAAACTTCAGGTAAAGCCGCAAAAACAGTATGAAAAGGATTATCCAAAGGAATACTACCATCCAAATTTAAGCGAATCACTTTTCCCCAATGGTTATTCAACGTTTGTGGATAGGCTTGATTGACATCCGCAATCGCACTAGCGGTAGAATAAGTATATCTATCGCCCGTTGTTACATAGACATGCCCACTTTGGTCAAAGGTCATGCGAGAACCATAGTGCAAATCTCCACCTAAATAGGGTTGAGCTTCAAATAACTCTTCTTCGTCTGTAACTTGTAAGTTGTTTAACTTAAATCGGACTAAGGCAAGGGTAGAAGTATTACTCGAAATTCGTTTCGAGTAGGTCATGTAGATATAACCATCAGTCTCATAATTAGGCGATACTTGAATATCTAAAAACCCACCTTGACCCGATTGTTGCACATTGAAGCTATGCGTTATATCTTGGATATTTCGACCATCATGATATTTGATACCGCCATTTCGCTCCGTAACAATAAAAGTATTATTTTCTAAAAAAGCCATTCCCCACGGACGATTTAACCCTTCATCAATCACAACAGGTGTAATTTCTCCCGTAGTTGTTGGAGGCGTTTCGGAGGATTCTGGATCGCAGGATAGGATAAAGGTGAAAGTAAGAAGGAGTAATACGCTCCAAACATGTTGTAAGATGAGTTGTTTTTTCATAGCGATATATGTTATAAAAGTTTAAATTAGAACGCAAGATACCCTATATTTATTAGGGTTAAATATTATGATAATTAAACGAGCGTTATTCGTTAAAATTCAAATTTATAAAATTGAAAATCAAATACCTATGAAAGTATTCTTATTAACAATGAGTGTAATTGTATGTTTTCCAATCTTATTAACGGGGCAGCGTATGAATCCAGAAGATATTGTTCAAAAACAGTTAGATGCGTATAATTCAAGAAACTTAGAAGTATTTTTGGCATGTTATACAGAAGATGTAGAAGTGTATAATTTTAGAGAAAGTGAACCTATGATTCGTGGAATTGAAGCGTGTAAAAAAATCTATGCTAATGTATTCGATAGTTCACCTGAATTAAAAGCAACGATTGATAATAGAATCATACTTGGAAATAAGGTAGTCGATCATGAAAAAGTCACGGGTATGAAAGGTGTTGATTTGATAGAAGTTGTTGCGATTTATGAAGTTAAGGATAATTTGATATATCGGGTTACATTTATTAGAAAAGGTAGGTAGAGATTGAATTATCAATTATTTATAAAAATTTGTGGAAATGAAGTTCCGATATAAAATAGATGCATTAAGAGGGAAATTAAGGTTTAAAAATAGTACTTGGAAAACACATCCAAATATTGAAATGCTCAATTTGACAAATGGAAAAATCAGAATATTAGATACCAAAGTGGGCAAATCATCCTTGTTGATTATTCCTGATAGTCCAAATGTTATTGAACATTATTTTGAATTGGTCAAAGTATTGGGCAAATCTTACCGTGTCATTATTTTTGATTTGTATGGGTTTGGATTCTCTCATCATAATGGTACTTATGACTATTCTTTTAGACAGACTGATGCGTTGATTAATGAAATATTGGATATACTAAAAATCAATAGGACTAACGTTATTTTTCCATGTTCTCATGGATTTTATGGTGTTTCATTTGCGACAACAAATCCCGAAAAAGTCAATCAGCTAATCTTATTACAAACACCAGCATTATCAGAAATGAATAAGTGGTCAGATAGAATTGTGCCTTCTTTTTTAAAACAACCCATATTAAGTCAGTTAATCATGCCATTTGTGGAAAAGAAATTTGCAGATAAATGGTATGATTATTCTTTACCTAGAGGAACAGATAAGAAACCCTACACATCGCTTGCATTAGAAGCTATTAATAATGGAGCGACGTATTGTTTGTGTAGTTTGACGCAAGGTATTGCAACTCAAAATGATAATAATTTTAATTTGGATAGTGCCTTACCTGTTACCTTGATTTATGGAAATAAAGATTTTACACACAAAACAACAGATTTTGAGAGCATTAAACTATACCATAAAGGTGCAGATATAATTCAATTTGATAATTGTGGTCATTTTCCACATTTAGAAAATAAGAATAGATTTATACAAGTCGTGAAGGATAAAATAAAATCATAAGATAAAGTATAATTTCTATCATAACCATTGATTTAATGTTAAA
>CAYLSF010000111.1:0-11601 GCA_964385675.1 uncultured Saprospiraceae bacterium | reverse complement strand
ATTCTAAGGTTAATTCCGATAATCAGAAATATAAATAAACTTTTGAAACAGTGTAATAGGCACATAGTCCACATAGTATTTTTCTATGTTTTATATGTGCCTGTGTGTTTCATATTACTTCTTATTTAACCTCCAATTCTTCTTCAAAACGCTCTCCATTCACTTCCATCACAACGGTATATTTTCCTTTATAAATATAATATTGACCCGTATCTGCTTTCGTTAAAGTAATAGGGGATTTAGCATCTTTATTTAATTCTTTTTGATAGGCTTCAATCTGATCGGCTTTAATTGTTAAATCATAGTCGACAAAGTTTAAGCCTTTGGCAATCTCTGTACTGAATGATTGAAGTTTTAAACCTGCTTTGGTATTAATAGAAATAGTCGCTTTACCATTAGTTTTAGCATAAACTGCCATCGGATGTGTAGGAGGTGTCGCCGCAAACCATTTGCTCCAACTTCTGCCCCAACGACTACTATATCTCAATTTTTTCAACTCAAATACATGAGCATTTTTAGCTAAAATTTCATTGGTAATTTGCTGCAAATATGCCACATTCGTCACATAAATAGAGCGACCATGTGTGCCAATCACTAAATCTTTTTCTCTAGGATGAATGACCAAATCATGTACTGCCGCATCAGGTAAACCTCCATTCATACCCATAAAGGAAGCTCCTTTATCCAAAGAAATATATAATCCATGATCTGTACCGACATACAATAAATTAGGATTATCAATATCTTCTTTAATAACATTTACAGGTTCAAGCGGAAGGTCTGTTCCTATCTTTGTCCAAGTTGCTCCATAGTCTGTTGATTTATAGACATAAGCTGAAAAATCATCCCAACGATAACCATTTAAGGAAACATAAACAGTTGCTTTGTCATGTGTAGAAGCATAAACTCTAGTTACCCACATATCTTGTGGTAAGTTGTCAGAAATTTTTGTCCAAGTTGCGCCACCATTTTTAGTAACATGGATTAAACCATCATCTGTACCTACGTAGATTAATCCAAATTGAAATTTAGATTCTGAAATACTTGTCAATGTTCCGAAAGCAACATCTCCTTTTTTTCCACCTTTTGTTAAATCTCCAGAGATCGCTTCAAAATCATCGCCTTGATGGAAAGAACGGTGTAGTTTATTAGACCCTAAATATAAAATATCTTGATTATGTACAGATAAATGAATTGGAGTTTGCCAATTAAAACGCAAAGGACGTTCGCCTAATTCATGTTTAGGTTGAATATATTTAGTCTCGTCTGTTTGTTGATTGATACGATAGTAATTTCCAAATTGATAACCGGTGTACATGATATTATTATCTCTTGTATCAATCGCTACTTGCATACCATCGCCCCCCATTTTTTCCTTATAAGGATAGTGTCCGCTATTGTGCCAGCTATCACTTTGCTTATAAGTGCTAGGACCTTTCCAAACACCATTATCTTGTAATCCACCATAGATATTATAAGGTTTCGCCATATCCACGGCTACAGCATAAAACTGCCCTAAAGGAATGGAATTACATTTAATCCAATGTTCACCCGCATCATAAGAAATATTAACCCCTCCATCATTACCAAGTATGACGTGTCCAGGTCTATCTGGATTAATCCATAAGGCGTGATGATCGGCGTGTACATTTCTACCTTGTACAGATTTGAAATTTTTACCACCATCTTCTGAGCGTAAAACAGGAACGCCCATAATGAAAATCTGATGAGGATTATGAGCAGCTACTCGGATTTGACCAAAATAATAACCATACGAATAATAAACATTATCAATATAATCCTCATTCATTTTTACCCAAGTCTTTCCTTCATCCTCTGAGCGATATACTTCTGCACCAATTACAGGTGTATCAAATAACAATGAATTGGCATCTTCTAAATATTCGACTAAGGCATTGGGCTTGATTTTGTCTTGCTCAACCATAGATTGAACCGTGCTTACGTCATATTTTTTAGGAAAGCGATTTTGCTTTAAGAATTTTCCAATGGCCTTTTTCTCCAACTTTAGAAAATCGGCTTTAGACATATTTCTCAAATCATCTTTCGTCAAACCTTCCTTTTTCTTATCGTCCGCCTTTTTCTCTCTTCTAAACTGATTATCTAATACAGCATACACATAATGATCAGTCCCATCATTGAATATGGATAAACCAATTCTACCCACGCCATTTCCATTTGGGAAACCACTATTAGGCGTATTTGCTTGAGTCCAAGTTTCTCCACCATCTGTAGAGGTATAGATACCTGACCCTTTGCCCCCTTCTTCAAAATTCCATGCTCTACGAGTCTTTTGCCACATCGCAGCATATAGGTTTTTAGAATTACGCGGATCAATGATTAAATCTACTGCTCCTGTATTTTCATCTACATATAATATCTTTTTCCACGTATTTCCACCGTCAGTTGTTTTATAAACCCCTCTTTCTGCATTTGGAGAATATAAATGCCCCAATGCGGCAACCCAAACTGTATTTGCATCATCAGGATTTAAAATAATGCGGCCAATATGATGAGATTCTGGTAAACCTTTATGTTCCCAAGATTTTCCACCATCCGTACTTTTAAATAATCCAACCCCAGAATAAGACGAGCGACTTGAGTTATTTTCTCCAGTACCTACCCAAATAATGTTGCGTTTCCAATCTACGGCTATATCACCAATTGTTAATACAATTTGATTATCAAAAACAGGTGTGAAGGACGTACCATTGTTATTGGTAAAATAAACACCACCTGATGCATAGGCTACATAAAAATGCGTAGGGTCAGTAGGGGAGACTTCTATATCTACTACCCGACCACTCATTACTGTAGGGCCTACAGAGCGAAATTTTAAATTGCTCACCAGTGACTTTTCATTTAAAGCTTTTCGTTGTTCTAGGCTTTTGATACGTTGATCCGCCGGTGTTGCTGGAGGCTGCGTTTGCGACCAAGTTACGGTAAAAGTTATTGCTACAATTAGGACGATAAGTAAGTATCTCATATTTCAGTTTTTTATGGTAATAGTTGCTTTAGGAATGGTGACAAAATAAATGTACATTCCTTAGTTTCCAATGGAGAATTCAGAATCGGCAGCTAAAACAGCCGTTCACACTACTATACATTTTATTTATTTCGGATTTCGGATGTATGACCTGCCTTTGTCGGCAGACGGGTTTCGGAGCGAATTTTCCCGAAATCCGAAATCGTATATCCGAAATGAATAGTAGTATAGCAGCCGTTATAACATGTAGTTGGGGCTAAAGTTAGGAATTTTTTAAAATTTCAAGTTTTTTACTACTAATTCTGTTAAAAATATGATGTTTGGTTTTAACGGTTTCTTAATTTTTAATTTACCTTTAAGTTTTAAATATCTAAAGATTTCGATTATCGGATTTTGATAATTGAAAGTCGTTCATAAAACTTTATAATGGATATATTGAGAGGCTTATTGGGTATTGCCGTAATGTTAGGAATCGCCTACTTATTGAGTTCAAATCGTAAGGCAATTGATTGGAAGTTAGTGGGGTCGGGTTTATTGATGCAAGTGATATTGGCATTAGCGATTTTGAAAATACCTTTTGTCCGCAATGCTTTTGATTCCATCTCTGGTGTATTTGTTGATATTTTGGATTTTACGAGAGAAGGCTCTGAATTTATGTTTGGTAGCGTTGTGACGGATATGAATACGTTTGGATATATCTTTGCCTTTCAAGTTCTACCAACCATTGTATTCTTTTCTGCCTTTTCTGCTATCCTTTATTATTTTGGAGTTTTACAAAAAATCATTTATGGTTTCGCTTGGGTGATGAGTAAGACAATGCGGTTATCTGGTGCAGAAAGTTTAGCGGCAGCAGCTAACATCTTTATTGGTCAAACAGAAGCTCCTTTAGTAGTGAAGCCTTATTTGGAGGATATGACCAAATCAGAGATTTTGAGTTTAATGGTCGGCGGTATGGCAACTATTGCAGGCGGTGTTTTTGCGGCGTATGTAGGATATTTAGGAGGAACTGATCCTGTACAACAACAACTTTTTGCTACCCATCTTTTGACGGCTTCTATTATGTCAGCACCTGCGGCACTGTTAATTGCTAAAATGCTTTATCCCGAAGATCAGCCCGAAAAAATCTCTGAGAATTTAGATGTTCCTCAGGAAAAAATTGGTTCTAACTTATTAGATGCGATTTCAAAAGGGACTTCTGATGGTTTGCGTTTAGCTGTGAATGTTGGGGTGATGTTATTGGTGTTTACCGCATTGGTTTATATGGTGAATGAGGTGTTGAAAGGTACAATTGGAGATTGGACAGGATTGAATGAAATGGTTGTAGAAAGCACAGAAGGACGATTTGATGGGTTTACATTGACTTATATTTTAGGGATGTTATTTGCTCCTATTGCTTGGCTATTAGGGGTAGCTAGTGATGATATTGTTTTGATAGGACAATTATTGGGACAAAAAACGGTGATTAATGAATTTGTCGCTTATGCAGAATTTGGAGAAATGAAAACAAATCCCAATTTCACCCTTGATCCTAAATCTATTTTAATTGCCACGTATGCTTTGTGTGGATTTGCCAATTTTGCTTCTATTGGTATTCAAATTGGCGGAATCGGTGCGTTAGCACCTGGGCAACGTAAAACCTTATCAGAGTTTGGGATCAAAGCCTTAATTGGGGGAACAATTGCTTGTTTTATTACGGCTGCCATGGCAGGAATTATCGTAACCGACCCAGAATTTACGGCAGGACAACAAGAATCTAAAGTTGACGAAAAACCACAAACGGTAATAACTATGAATTTCACAGATACAGAGGATAAAGCACTAGCTTTTCAATTGCCTGTATCTAAACTCAATAGTATTTTAGGTACACCTAAATCTATTAACAATACAATGTCTTGTGATTCAATTAGTGTGGCTGTACATAATTATGGTTCAAGTCAGTTTGTTATTTATGATGATATGGCTCAAATGCAGCAAATTGATTTTACCGATGCTAAAATGAATTTTTCTATTCAAAATGATAAACTAAACCTTAATGCTGGAACTCAATTAGCTGATTTTGCAACAGCATATCCTACTGCTTTTGCCAATTGTATTTACTCTAAAGATAGTACGAATGCTAATGTACAATTAATGATGACTCCTTATACTAAGGGGCAGTTTGATTTATCTTTTACAAATGGTCAGCTAGTAGGTTTACAATATCAATGTGAAAAATAAAATACTATTATTTTTAGCAAAAAGATATAAATAAGTTTAAAAATTGTAAGAAAACTTGTAACTCAGACGGGAAAGTCGTATTTTAGAGGAGTAAAATAAAATAGTATGATAGCTGATCCTGTTGAAAAAGAGAAAATATATACGATTGAGGAATATTTAGAGTTAGAGCAGTTTGCTGAAGTCAAGCATGAATATAGAAGTGGTGTACTTCATGCTATGGCAGGTGGAACACTAAATCATGGTATTATTGCGAGTAATCTTTCTACAGAAATTAACCTATCATTACGCCGTTCGGGTAAACAATGCACTACATTCAATAGTGACGTAAAAGTATATATCGAACGATTTGATAGAATGATTTACCCAGATGTATCCGTTACATGTGGTGAGTTGGAAACCAATGAAAAAGAAACTGTTCTAAAAAATCCAATGCTACTCATAGAAGTACTTTCTCAAAGTACTAAAAATCATGATAGATCTGATAAATTTGAATTATACAAAAGTTTGCCCTCTTTCAAAGAATACGTAATCGTCTATCAGTCTATCCCAAAAGTATTGACGTGGTATAAACATAATAATGGTCTTTGGTCAATTAGCTCAATAGAGGGATTAGATAAAAAGGTCTATCTACACTCCATAGACGCTCATCTCGAAATGAAATACATCTATGAAAAAGTAAGAGACTTAAAAGATGTAGAAGATATTCCTTTGGAGCAAGCATATTAATTCTCCATTCACAACTATCCATTATTAATTCCCTATCTGCCTTTTTGTCATAACAATCTCACGACCTCTGCCGAATTGCTATCCATTTTCGGGCAATTTTTATAAAAAAATACCGAATTGACAGGTTTTTTAATAGGAAATCCGTTGGCATATCAATTGATTAATTAAAGGTGTCTGTCATAAAGGAACAGACTAAAAAGGTAGAAAACCAGATTTTTAAAACAATAAAAAATTGAATTTTTAAAATGGGTAAAATCATTGGTATAGACTTAGGAACAACCAATTCGGTAGTCGCTGTAATGGAAGGCAATGAGCCTGTAGTGATTCCAAATGAAGAAGGACGTCGTACAACACCTTCAATTGTAGCATTTTTGGATGATGGAGAGCGTAAAGTTGGGGATCCTGCTAAGCGTCAAGCGATTACAAATCCTACTCGTACCATTTCGTCTATCAAGCGTTACATGGGGCAACGATATAGCGAGGTATCTGGAGAAATTACACACTCTTCTTATGAAGTGGTAAAAGGAAGTAATGATACGGTAAGAGTAAACATTGACGATAGACAATATTCTCCACAAGAGATTTCTGCTATGGTACTTCAAAAAATGAAGAAAACAGCAGAGGATTTCTTAGGACAAGAAGTAACGGAAGCAGTAGTAACCGTACCTGCTTACTTTAATGATTCTCAGCGTCAAGCAACCAAAGAGGCAGGAGAAATTGCAGGGTTAACTATCAAGCGTATTATCAACGAGCCTACAGCAGCAGCTTTGGCTTATGGTTTAGATAAGCGCGATAGAGATATGACAATTGCTGTATATGACCTTGGTGGTGGAACATTTGATATCTCTATTCTAGAATTAGGAGATGGAATCTTTGAGGTAAAATCAACGAATGGAGATACACACTTAGGAGGTGACGATTTTGACCGTGTAATCATTGATCACTTAGCGAGTACATTTAAAGCTCAAGAAGCAATGGATTTACGCAAAGATCCAATGGCACTACAACGCTTAAAAGAAGCAGCGGAGAAAGCAAAGATTGAGTTATCTTCTTCTAATGCAGCAGAAATCAACTTACCATACATCACAGCAGTAGGTGGTGTGCCTAAGCACTTAGTGACCAAAATCACTCGTCCAGAATTTGAAAAAATGGTGGATCACTTGGTGATGCGTACACTAGACCCTTGTGCAGAGGCTTTAAAAGATGCGGGGTTATCTAAATCTGAGATTGATGAGGTGATTCTAGTAGGTGGTTCTACACGTATTCCTAGAATTCAAGAAGAGGTAGAAAAATTCTTTGGTAAGAAGCCAAATAGAGGGGTAAACCCTGATGAGGTTGTAGCATTAGGTGCAGCGATTCAAGGAGGTGTATTGAGTGGTGATTTGAAAGAAGAAGGTATCTTATTATTGGATGTAACGCCGCTTTCAATGGGTATTGAAACGATGGGTGGTGTATATGATGTAGTAATCGAAGCAAATACGACGATTCCAACTAAGAAAACTAAAACCTACTCAACCGCTGCGGACAACCAACCTTCTGTAGAGATTCACATCTTACAAGGAGAGCGTCCTATGGCTAGAGATAACCGTTCAATCGGTCGCTTTATCCTAGATGGAATTCCACCTTCACCAAGAGGTATGCCGCAAATTGAAGTTACCTTTGATATTGATGCTAATGGTATCTTGAGCGTATCTGCCATGGAGAAAAAGACTGGTAAAAAACAAGATATTCGTATCGAGGCTTCTACAGGATTATCAAAAGATGAGATTGAGAAGATGAAGGCAGAAGCTAAAGCTAATGAAGCTGCGGATAAAGCAGAAAGAGAAAAAATTGACAAACTCAATGCAGCAGATTCTTTAGTATTCCAAAGCGAGAAGCAGTTGAAAGAGCATGGTGAGAAATTACCACCTGATGCAAAAGCAACTATCGAAAGTGCAATTGAAACATTGAAAAATGCACACAAAGCACAAGACTTAGATGGTATCGAAAGTGCATCTAAAGCGGTCAACGATGCCTGGGCAGCAGCTAGTCAACACATGTACGATCAGTCACAGGGCGGTGACCCTACAGCTAACGCAAATCCTAATGGTGGAAATACAGGAGGCAGCGATAATAGCGAGGATGACGTTCAAGATGTAGAATACGAAGAAGTTAAGAATTAGTGCTTCGTATTAATTCAGTTTATAACTAGAATTTCGTTTAGATATTGATGATATAATGGAAAGCCTGCTCTTTGGAGTGGGCTTTTTTTTTGTTGGAATTTACTCTACCGTTAGACAATTTAGAGTGGTAACAGGAGCAACAATCATAACGCCACATAATGCTGGAGAGGCATCGTTAAAATCTACCGTATCAAATTCTACATACAATATATCTCCATTTTCTAAAGTATTGAGGGCTGCATAATCTGAGAAATTACTCAAAATAAGATATTGGTTATCCACCTCTAATTCAATAGCAGCCGCATTTCCATTATTTGAAAAACAAACATTTGTTCCTCTGTAAAAGGCTTTTTGCGTACAGTCTGTGTTAGGTTGAGGTTGAATATCTTCTTGTGTATTACACCCTATAGATAAGGTAAGGCAAAGGAGTAAACTTAAAAAGTATAGCTTCGTCATAATTTAAAGTATTAAAAATGAATAATTGATGATACTTTAGAATACACGGATAGAAGTGTGATAAGGTTGGTTTATTATAGGATAGGAATGATTCAATTGATAAGAATAAAATACTTTTTTAGTAAGTTTTTTATGTTAACATTACGATTTGACAACGACTAATATGAAGGATTTTCCTCTATTTAAATATTTCATGTTTCCAACTGTCAACAGTTTTTAATTCACTACTAAAGTTGATTCCTATTAAAATTTTCTGTCGGTCGTCAGCATAATATTTTTCTGCATAACCTTTATCTTTTATCTGTTGTAAAGCAACTTGTCCACTTGTATCTAACTTGAACTCTAGGACATAAATATACTTTGCAGTTTTTATTACAGCATCTAACCTACCGTCATTTGTATTTATTTCACTTTCTATATATTCACCTAAATAAAAGAATACTAAATAAATCAAGCTGTGATAATAAAATTCTCCCACTTTATCCTTTGACTTAAATATCTGATTAGGAATATTCTTAAAAATACTCTTGATTAGCCTTATTAAATGTTCTAATTGTTGCTCTTCAAATGCTTTCCTAAGATGTATAACTGTTGGAGTTGAATATGAAGCATCTGTTTTACCAAGAAAGCCAATAATATTTTGTAACAAAGACGCACGGACTTCTAAATTGGGGTAGCTTAATGTATATAAGCCATTTAAATTTTTCTTCTTAATAGTTAAATATCCTGTTTGAAACAGCAATGGTATTAATTGTAATTTTTTGATATTGTAAGAGGAAAAGGTTACTTCTCCAACTTCCAAATTTTCTAATTTTACCATCCTTTGATTTTCCATCAGTTTTAAAAGGAAAGTTGGTGTACCTGTCTCAAACCAAAAATTTTTAAACTCTCTAAAATCAAAATAAGCCAATATAGAGTATGGGTTATATAAAAATTGTTTTCCATCCCAACTATAACCGTTATACCAATGTCGTATTTTTTCCTTTAACTCTTCTGTAGTCCAATTATTTGCACTTGCAAGTTCTCTAATCTCTTCTTTAAAGTTGTCTTCTAACTCTTTTTGTGTAATTCCTGTTAGTGTCAAATAACGCCAATGAAGCGTAATATCTGTTAGATTATTGAGTTCGGAGAATATACTGACCTTACTGAATTTAGAAATTCCAGTTATCATCATAAATTCAATATAGGGATCACAATCTTTGATAACAGAATAAAATGATTTTAAGATACTTCTATTTTTTTCAGCCGTTTCAACTTCTTTTCCTAGGTAATCAATAATAGGTTTATCATATTCATCTATCAATAAGATAACTTTCCCTTCGTGTTTAGCTGCTTTTTGAATTAACTCTTTAAATTTTCTTACATAATCATTTTCCTTTAAAGAAAAATCATGTTGTCCAGCAATTAAATCTAATTCTTTACTAATAGCTTCTTCTAATCCAACAACTCTATGTCCCATTCCACTAAACCCTAGATGAATGACGGGATGTTTCTTTGACCAATCCCATTTATCTTCTATCCATAATCCCTTAAATAATTCTTTTTTACCTTCATAAACCGACTTGATTGTAGATAACATTAAAGACTTTCCAAAACGTCTTGGACGGGCATAAAAATAGTATTTCCCTTGTAGGAGATTATAAATCTCTTGTGTCTTATCTATGTACAAAAGATTTCGTTCTATAATTTCACTAAATGTCTGTACACCTAACGGATAACCTCTCATGTTTTTTTGATAAAAATAAGCCTTTTTAATGAAGTTTACGAAGTTTTCTTAATTCTGATAGTTATTGGGTTGGGATTTTTTGGTTTGTTTGATTTTGCTTTGAATGGTAAGATTTAGTAGTTAGATAGAAAAATCCTACAGCGGATTTTTATCAACTACGGGCATTTCGGCTATCGTTACAGACAGATTTTCACTATTTCTCGTATTTTTCCAATTTCAATTTCGATTATCTCTAATTGTTTTTCAATGTATTTTTCTCTGAAACCTTTATTTGCGAGTTTTAATGTAACTTCTTGTGAAAAACTTTCAAAATTGATTTTGGGTTCTAAATATCTTCTACCAAGCCAAAATCGATTTCGCTTCAATGGATACATCTTTTCTAATCTCGTGGCAAATTCATTAAATTCTACATTATTATTCAGGTTGCGTTCATTATCTTGACTAAGGATTAAAACACCACAATATATGTTTTCCAAGCCTCTTTCAAAACCGATGCAAACTTTGAAGTTTTTGAAATCATCTATTTTAAAAACAACACCATACGAAGGCTTTCTATTTCGTTTTTTGTGTATGACACTTGAAAGCTTCTTGTGTGAATACTTCAAAACGTTTAATATTTCGTAATTTTCTCCAATTTTTTCTATTAGATTAGTCCAAAAATAGTCTTCTGTATGCCATCTAATATGAACCCAATTAGATGCAATTTTATATGCATCTAAAATATTATCTCCTTTAGCAAGTAATTCTAGTAATTCTTTTCTATGTTCAACTTTCATGTTTTGACCTGTTAATTCTTCAACTAAAACTTGATATTGAATTAATGTTTCTCGTAAGGTTGGCTTTTTTGCCGATTTTTCAATGCAATCTTCTAACCATTCTTTTACATTATAAGCGTATGATAATTCAATCAATTCACTTTCTACATTAATGATACTTTCTAAATTTCCTAAACTTGTTTGACTTGGACTATTCCCAAATAATGTCAAATAAACAATCCAAATTTTTTTATAGCCTAACTTCTTAATGTCTGAAAAATATCTCTCAAGTTGTTTATACTGATCTTTAGCATATATCTTATTTTCAATTATTATTGCTTGATTATTATTGGCAATTAAAATGTCGATATTTCTCTTTTCTCTAAATACCTTTACGTTACTCATATCGAACTCCAATGATAAATCCATTTTGTCAATCAAACTTTCTAAGAAAACTTTTTTCATACCATGTACACCTTTTGGATTAAGAAGTGTACTAATAAACTTAGAATGTAGATTGACTTCGTCATCTTTCTTCCTCAAAATTGAGAAAAT